>CAZNSS010000387.1:0-4326 GCA_964575465.1 uncultured Holophagales bacterium
CGGCGAAGGCGCTCGCGATGTCGGCCGCCCTCTTCGAGAAGGGGGTCTACGTCTCGGGCTTCGGCTACCCGGTCGTCCCGCAGGGGCACGCGCGCCTGCGCTGCCAGATCTCGGCGACCCACTCCACGGCCGACCTCGACGAGGCCGTCGAGGCGTTCAAGGCCGTGGGAAAAGAGTTCGGCGTCGTCTGAAGTCGTCGCGCGCCCCAGGACTGCAGGGGTGGGGTCTGGTCTACGTTCTACACTCTACCGGAACCCGCAGAATGTAGAGTGCAGACCAGACCCTGCGGTGTGCGCTCAACCGGCGAGGCCCGGGACGTTTGCGAAGGGCTCCTCGGACGGCGTTCGGCGCGCGGCGAAGCCCTTCCGCACGAGCGCCCACGCGACCGCGAGGCTCGCCGCCGCCACGAGGATCCCCGCCTCGCCCACCCAGATCGACGGTTCCTTCGTCGACACGTCGAAGGCCCCCTGGATCACCGCGTTCCAGACGCCGTGGAGGACGATCGCCGGCCAGACGCTTCCGGTCGAGAGGCGTAGGAAGGCCATCGTGAAACCGATCCCGACGACGGTGGAGACGAAGACCGCCGCCGAGAGGACGCGGTTCGGACCGGCGGCGTACTGCCCGCTGGCGATGAGTGGAACGTGCCACAGCGCCCAGACGAGGCTCGAGACGAGGACAGGCCTCGGCACCCCGGCCTCGATGAGTCGCGTAAGAAGGTAGCCCCGCCAGCCGATCTCCTCGCCGGCGGCCGAGAAGAGGCTCAGGACCGAGACGAGCGTCAGCGTGATCCCGAGGAGCATCGCGAAGCGTGCCGGTTGCCCGAGCGCCGAGAGTCCGACGTCCGCGAGCGCCGGCACACCGAAGCCCGCGAGCCCCGTCGTCCACGCGAGGCCGTAGACGACCGACCCGACGACCGGCGGCAGGAGCCAGCCGAACCCGATCGCCTTCCACCCCGCGGCGCCTCCGACCCGGAACGAGACGTCCCGGAACCCCTCCCGGAAGACGAGCCGGGCGACGATCGAGGCGACCCCTGGCGTCCACATGAGACCGTGGACGAGCCACGGGCTCTCTCCGATCGGCTTCCCCGAGCGGAACAGGAGGCCCTGGAAGACGCCGCTCCCGAGCGCCACGAGGGCGAAGAAGACGAGGAGGCCCCTGCGGGCCCGGTCGCCGCGGGACGGGTCGGGCTCGGCCGGAACCGGGACCCCGGGCTCTTCGGGTTCGCGAGACGCGTTCATTCCGCGAAGTGTCGCACCGCGGTGGCCAGCCGCCGACCGACCCTCGTGCCAGGCGTGGCGCACCCCGACACCGTGCGCCCCTCTCGACGCCCCCGGACCGAAGTTCCGCGCCGACGTCCTACCGCCCGGTGACCGTCGCCTTCGAGGCCCCCGACGCCGGACCCCGGTACGTCAGCGTCGCCGTGCCCAGGTGGATCTGGTCCCCGTCGAAGAGCGGTGCCCGGCCGTCCACCCGCCTCGTGCCGACGAACGTCCCGTTGTGGCTGCCGAGGTCCTCGACGAACGCCTCGGGGCCTTCCACGACGACCTTCGCGTGCCGCCGCGAGACGGCGGGGTGCCCCACCACGACGCCTGCCGCCGGGTCCCGACCGAGAATGTTCTCCCCTTCCGCGAGGGAACACGTTACTCCCCCCCAGACGATGCCGTGGCGCGCCCGCGGCGCGGGCCCCTCCTCCTCGCGCACCTCGCCGTCGAGCGCGTAGCCGAACGCCGGGAGCGTCCGAATCCAGCGCGGCGATCGAGCGTCGTCCCCGAGCGCTTTCCGGAGCTCGTTCACGAGGACGGCAATGCTCCCGTCGGAGACGACGACGTCCGGCCAGAGGACATCCAGGATCTTCCGCCTCGGGACGGCCGCCGGCCCCCTCTCGAGGAGGAGCTCGAGCAGCCGGTAGGCGTGCGGAGAGACGTGTATCGCCTCGCCGTCGCGGAAGAGCCCGCGCCGTTCGCGATCCAACGTCACGTCGCCAAACCGGAACCTCATGGTGTCCTGAATCATTTTCTAACAACACCGAAAGGAAGCGCCACCCCGGTCCGCCCTACGTTCCCATCAGGACAGCCCGAACGCTCCTGACCCGGAACGACACAGCCGCCGCAAGGCGGAAAGGGGGACCCGATGCGCCTCTCCGTGTCACGTGTGCTCCTCGCGGCAGCAGGCTCCCTCGCCCTGTCGGCTTCCGCGGCCGCCGGCGGCGCCCCCGACTGGCCGAACGTCGACCCCCGCGTCGCCCCTGCACTCCGCGGCGTCCTCCGGCAGGCCGCCAACCGTTTCTCGACGCCGGAATGCGCCGCTCTCCTCTACGACTTCAACGACGTGCGCACCGGCCGCCCCCTCGCCGAGACCCTCTCCCGCTCGGGCCTGGGCCTGGAAGCCTGGCTCCGTTCCGTCTACTTCCTGAGCGGCGAAGGGCGTACCGGCTGCACCGGCCGTGGCACGTTCGCCTACACCCCGGTCGGCAGCAGCGTCGTTTGGGTCTGCCCGGTCACCCTCGAGAAGTCCCGGATGCCCCGACGGGGCCTGACCGCGAACGTCCTCATCCACGAGACCCTCCACTCGCTCGGGCTCGGCGAGGACCCGCCCTCCTCGGAGGAGATCTCTCTCCAAGTCGAGAGCCGGTGCGGGCGGTAGCGGCCAGGACGAGGCACCGGGGCTACACTCTCCGAGGAACGGCGGAACGCTCGCCACCGCGGAGGGGCTCAGATGCCTCTCGCCCCGGGCACGAAGCTCGGCCCGTACGAGATCCTCGTCCCGCTCGGCGCGGGCGGGATGGGTGAGGTTTTTCGCGCCCGCGACACCCGCCTCGGCCGCGACGTGGCGATCAAGGTCCTGCCTGACCACTTCGCGGACGACCCGAAGGCGCTTCACCGTTTCGAGAGCGAGGCGAAAGCCGTCGCCGCCCTCTCCCACCCCAACATCCTCTCCCTCTTCGACGTCGGCGAGACGAGCGGCACCCGCTACGCCGTCACCGAGCTGCTCGAGGGCGAGACCCTCCGCGCCCTCATGGCCCGCGGCCCGGTCCCCGTCCGGCGCGCCCTCGAGATCGGACAGCAGGTCGCCGACGCCCTCGCCGCCGCCCACGAGAAGGGGATCGTCCACAGGGACATCAAGCCCGAGAACGTCTTCCTCAGCAGGGACGGCTACGCCAAGGTTCTCGACTTCGGCCTCGCCCGGACCGAGGCGGCCTCAGGAGCCCCCGCCGACAACCGCTCCGCCTCCCTGGCCCTGACCGCGGAGGGCGCCGTTCTCGGCACCGTGGCATACATGTCCCCGGAGCAGAGCAAGGGTCTTCCCGTCGACCATCGATCGGACCAGTTCTCGCTCGGCGTCGTCCTCTACGAGATGCTCGCCGGCCGTCGCCCGTTCCGGGGAGACTCGGCGGCCGAGGTCCTCGCGGCGCTCCTCCTGCGGGAACCCGAGCCGCTCGACGCGCTCGGCAGAGCGACATTCGCCCCGGTTCGCCTCGTCGTGGATCGCTGCCTCGCCAAGGACCCCGCCGGCCGCTACGACTCGACGCGCGACCTGGCGCGTGATCTCGCCTCCGCGCGCATCCACGTCGCCGGAGGCGGTTCCGCCTCGACCGCCGGTGTACGGCCGGGCCAGCCCGAAAGGACGCACCTCCTCCTCGGCTCGGCGGCGACCATGGCCGCCATCGTCGCGATCGCCGCGGCCCTCCTCCTGACCCGCAGTACCGGGCGGTCCGGCTCGTCGCCGCCCGCCAGTCCATCGGACGCCCCCCGAATCGTCGTCCTTCCCTTCGAGAACCAGGGCTCCTCGGGCGAGGACTACTTCGCGAACGGCATCACGGAGGAAATCACGAACCGTCTCGCCAACGTGAGAGGGCTCGGGGTCGTCTCAGGCACGACGGCTACGGAGTACCCGCGGAAGGGGAGGTCGACCCTGCAGATCGGCGAGGACCTTCGCGTGGGGTGGGTCCTCGAGGGTTCGGTCCGCTACGACCCGGCCGTGGGCGGGCCCGGACGCGTCCGGGTCTCGCCGCGGCTCATCCGGGTGCGGGACGACACGAGTGTCTGGTCCGACAGGTTCGACCGGAGCCTCGTCGACATCTTCGAGGTCCAGGCGGAGATCTCCGCGCGCGTCGTCGAAGCCGTCGGCCTGAGCCTGCTGCCAGGGGAGAAGTCCCGGCTCGAAGCGAGTCCCACGACCGACCTCGTCGCGTACGGCCACTACCTCGAAGGGCTGGAGCACGGGCGGCGATCCCAGGAACGGAAGGACCTGCTGGCCGCCGTCGCGAGCTTCGAAGTAGCGTCCGCTGACGTGGTGTACGAGAGGTCGTCTCCAGTAGCAGGGCCT
>CAZNSS010000388.1:0-4323 GCA_964575465.1 uncultured Holophagales bacterium
GGATCGACCGCCCGGAGGACATCCTCCCGTCGATCCAGAGCGAGGACTACCTCGGACGGATGCGCCCCCATTCCTTCAGCGATTCGGCGATGGAGCTGCAGCTCCTCTCCGGGGAGACCGTCTACCAGCGGGAGGGATTTCGCTCCGGAGGCGTGAAGGTGATGCACACGCTGAAGCGCCCCGGGGGGACGACCCAGGACGCCTTCGAGGGGGAGTGGGCCTCCCGTCACGCGCCGGCCGTCGTGGCGGCGCTGAAGGAGAAGGGTCTCCGGAAGTACGTGCTCGACCGGCCGCTGAGACTCGAGTCGGAGCAGTTCAAAACGAGCCTCTTCGCCCACGGCAGGGTGGGGCAGTACGCCGGGACCGAGGAGCTCTGGTTCGACGACCTGGGATCGGCCGTCCGGATGGGGACCGACCCGACCGTCCGTGCGGCGCTCGGGGCGAGCTACGCGCGCCTCGTCGACGTCCAGCGGTCCCACTCGATGTACGTGATCGAGCGGGTCGTCTTCGACTTCGTGAACGGGAAAGAGGCGATGCCGAAGCCGGCGGTCCTCGACCCGGCGAGCACCGAGGCGCGGGCGTCGGGCGGCGACTGGCTCGTGACGGCGCCCGCCCTGGCCGGCTGGCCGGCCCTCGTGGAAAAGGGAGGACTGTGATGACGGAACGACGACTTCTCCTCGGCGACGAGGCGCTCGCACTCGGGGCGCTCCACGCCGGTCTGACCGGCGCCTTCAGCTATCCGGGGACGCCCGCCACGGAGATCCTCGAGTTCGTCGAGCGCGAGACGAAGGGAGGACCGCCCGTCTCGGAAGGGGGCGTCGCCCACGCCTGGGCCGCGAACGAGAAGGTCGCCTACGAGGAAGCGATGGGGATGAGCTTCGCGGGGCGCCGCGCGCTCGTCTCCTTCAAGCACGTCGGCCTCAACGTCGCGGCGGACCCGTTCATGAACTCCGCGGTGAGCGGCGTCGACGGCGGCGTCGTCGTGGCGTGCGCGGACGACCCGGGCCAGCACAGCTCGCAGAACGAGCAGGACAGCCGCGTCTTCGCGAGCTTCGCCCAGGTGCCGTGCCTCGAGCCCGCCGGCGCCCAGGACGCCTACGAGATGGCGCGCGACGCGTTCGATCTCTCCGAGCGGTTCGGGATCCCGGTCATGATGAGGCTCGTGACGCGGATCTCCCACACGCGCAGCTCCGTCGCGCTCGGGGAGAAGCGGTCCCAGCGGCCCCTCCAGCCGAGCACGGACTACGCCCGGTGGACCCTCCTTCCGGTCAACGCGCGCAAGGGCGTGGCGGCGCTCGCCGCCAAGCACAGGGACCTCGTGGCCTGGTCGGAGACGTGCCGCTGGAACCGGCTCGAGGTCGGCGCGAGCGGCGGTCGGACGGGCGTCATCGCCTCGGGGATCGCGATCAACTACTTCCTCGAGAACTTCGCGCCGGGAGAGGCTCTCCCGCCGTACCTGGCGATCGGCGCCTACCCGATGCCGGTCGGCCTCGTCGAGAAGCTCCTCGACGCCGTCGACACGGTCCTCGTCCTGGAGGACGGCTCCCCCTACATCGAGGGGATGCTCCGCGGCCTCCTCGACCGCCCGCGCGGGAAGACGATCCGGGGGAAGCTGGACGGCGCCGTTCCGAGGACGGGAGAGCTGAGCCCGGACCTCGTTCGCGACGCGCTCGGCCTTCCGGCCCGGCCCCACCGCCCCGCCCCGGACGTCGCCCTGACGGGGCGCCCGCCGTCCCTCTGTGCCGGCTGCCCCCACATCGACAGCAACGCGGCGATCCGCGTCGTCCTCGATACCTACCCGACGGCGAACCTCTTCGGCGACATCGGCTGCTACTCGCTCGCGGCGCTCCCGCCCTTCAAGACCGTCCACGCGAGCATCGACATGGGCTCGTCCATCAGCATGGCGATGGGGGCGGCGGCCGCGGGGGTCCACCCGGCCATCGCGAGCATCGGCGATTCGACGTTCCTCCACTCGGGAATGACCTCGCTCGTCGACGCGGCGAAGAGGGACGTGCCGATGACCGTCATGATTCTCGACAACGGGACGACCGCGATGACCGGCTTCCAGGGGTCGATGACGACCGGAGAGGACCTCGTCCGGGTCATCCGCGGGCTCGGGGTCCCGGAAGAGCACCTCCACCGGATGACCCCGCACCGGAAGAACCACGAAGAGAACGTCGCGCTCGTGAAGCGCGCGGTGGAGCACAGGGGCCTGTCGGTCATCGTCGCCCAGCGCGAGTGCATCCAGACGGCGAAGGGATAGCGATGGAAACGAACATCGTCCTCTGCGGAGTGGGCGGGCAGGGAATCCTCTCGATCTCCATCGCCCTCGACCTGGCGGCGATCCGGCTGGGCTGGCACTTCAAGCAGGCCGAGGTCCACGGGATGAGCCAGCGGGGCGGCGAGGTCGTCTCGCACCTGCGCTACGCCGACCATCCGATCTTCTCGGAGGTGATTCCGCGGGGGGTGGCGAGCCTCATCCTCTCGGTCGAGCCTCTCGAGGCGCTCCGGTACGTCTCCCTGCTCGCCCCGGAAGGCGCCGTCGTGACGAGCGCCGATCCCTTCCGAAACCTTTCTGCGTACCCGGACGTGGACGCGGTCCACGCGGCGATCGCACGCGAGCCGAACCACGTCCTCCTTCCGGCCGACGCGCTCGCGCGAAAGGCCGGGACGGTGAAGGCCGCGAACATGGTCCTCCTCGGTGCGGCGAGCCCGTGGCTCGGGATGCCGGACGGGGAGGTCGAGGCGGCGATCCGGGAGCTCTTCGCCCCGAAGGGGGAGAAGGTCCAGGAGACGAACGTGGCGGCGTTCCGGGCGGGGAAGGCCGCCGGCGCCACCTACCGGGAGCGGCTGGCGGCGGGCACGACGAGCGCCGCTGCGCGGGAAGCGGTGCTGGAGACGGCGCCGTGCTGAAGAAGCGAGCGGATGAGCCGATGACAGACCAGGAGGAGGACTCAGGGCACCCCTCGACCTGGCTGGACGTGCAGAACCGGGAGAGTGACGGCGGGCCGTCGCCGGCGGCTTCAGGCCCTGCCTCCGGGTATCATCGAGTGCTGGGCGGCCGTTTGGCCCCCGCGAGGCGTGCAGCGATGAAGAGCCCGGTTCCAGCGAAGGGTGGCGGCGTCCAGAAGGGCGAGCGGCAGAGCGTCCAGGTGATCGCGCGGGCCGCGTCGATCCTGCGGGCGCTCGAACGCAACCCGGAAGGTCTGTCGCTGGGAGAGATCGCGAAGCTCGTCGACCTCTCCCGGTCCACCGTCCAGAGGATCGTCGACGCCCTCGACCGGGAACAGCTCGTCCTTGCCTCCTCGATGGGGCGGGGCGTGCGGCTCGGGCCGTCCCTCCTCCGGCTCGCGGCCGCGACGCGGTTCGAGATCGGCGAGATGGCGCGCGAGACGATGGAAGCGCTCTCGAAAGAGACCGGTGAGACGGTCGACCTCTCGGTCCTCGACAACGAGAAGGTCGTCTTCGTCCACCAGGTCGTCGGATCCCACCTTCTTCGGGCAGTTTCCGCTGTCGGCGAGGCATTTCCCCTCCACTGCACGTCGCCCGGGAAGGCGTTCCTCGCCTCCCTGGACGACGTGAGGCTCGCCAAGCTCAGGAAGAAGATGAAGCTGACCCGCTTCACGCCGAACACGATCGTCACCTGGAGCGCCCTGGACCGGGAGCTGGAGAAGGTCCGGCAGACCGGCGTCGGCGTGGACCGCGAGGAGCTGACGCTCGGAATCAGCGCGGTGGCGGTGGTTCTCCGGGGTCCCACGGGTGACCTCGCGGCCCTCTCGCTTCCGGTGCCGACCCAGCGTTTCGAGACGAACGAGGCCGAGGTGACCCGCGCCCTCGTCGCGCACGGGCGGGATCTCCAGGAACGTCTCCGCCGCTAGTCGCACCCCGATCGGGAGGATGAGATGAAGCCGAGCCGCCCGGGGACTTCAACCCCGGCGTCCGGGGCGTTCGAGGAGAAACCGGGGTTCCTCGTCCGTTCCGGCCTCGCCCTGGCCGACTGGAGCGAACGATGGTTCCCGGACCCGCTCGTCTTCGCGTTCCTCGGCGTCGTGATCGTCTTCACGCTCGGCGTCCTGGCCGGGGAACGGCCGGGGACGCTCGCGGTCCAGGGGGGCAAGGCGTTCTGGTCTCTCGTCCCCTTCACGATGCAGATGGTGATGATCATCATCGGCGGCTACGTCGTGGCGCGGCTCATGCGTCGTGTGGACCAGGACTTGATTCGCAGCGCGGTGGTGGTGGCAGGCGGGGTGGTAACCGTGTGGATGTTTGCGCGGCTCTGAGGTGAGGGTAGCACAGTGGGCTATGCCGTCGAACTCTACTTCA
>CAZNSS010000389.1:0-4323 GCA_964575465.1 uncultured Holophagales bacterium
CTTGTTGACGTGGATCTCGCCCCCCGCGAAGGCGCAGAAGACGTAGCCGGCGAGGGTCCCGTCGGGCGCCCGGACGACCCGGTTGAAGCGGTAGGCCGCTCCCACCTCGGAAGCGAAGAACTCCCTCTTCCACGGGACCGGGAAGGAGACCCTCTCGAGCTCGGCGACGGCGTCCAGGTCGGTCGCCCGGACGTCGCGGAGGGTCAGGGCCTCGAGCGCCGCGCTCAATCCTTCCCTCCCGGGCCGAAGCGCTCCTCCGCGGCCGGGGGCCTGCCGTAGAGGAGATCCGCGGAGCCGCCGGAGGGGGCGGAGAGAGCGAGCGCCGCCGCGGCCGGCGCGAGGAGGATCGAGGCCTCCGCGAGGTCGATCCGTGCCACGCCCTCCCGGCGGGCGGCTTCTTCCGCCTGGTCGCGGGGAAGGCGTTCCTCCGCGGGCTCCATCCCACCGTCCCGCCGGCGCCGCCGGTGGACCTCTCCCCGCAGGGCGTCCAGGAGGAAGTCGGCGTCGGGCGGCAGGGGAATCGCCCGGCCCGCGGCCTCGAAGGTGGGGACGGTGACGAGGAGCGCGCCGGCTGCCCGGGCGAGACCCCGCGCGAAGGCGAGCGAGGAACGGAGCCCCGTGAACGATCCCGGCCCCGAGACGACGGCGACCCGCTCCAGGTCGCGGGGGGCGAGGCCCGCGCGGAGGAGGAGGCCGGCGACGGCGGGAGCGAGCGCTTCGGCGCCCTGCAACGGCAGCTCGGCCGTCCAGGTCTGCGACTCGCCGCAGATGACGGCGAGCGACGGCCGCGGCGTCGCCGTGTCGATGGCGAGGAGCCTCATCGGCGTTGCGGCGATGCTAGCATCGCCCCCCTTCCGATGCGGACCACGCCGATGCTCGAGCAGTACTGGTCGCTGAAGCGGGAGGTCCCGGACGCGCTCCTCCTCTACCGGCTCGGAGACTTCTACGAGATGTTCTTCGAGGACGCCGAGTCGGCCGCCCCGCTCCTCGGGCTCGTCCTGACCGCCCGGCACCGCGACACCGACATCGAGGCCCCGATGTGCGGGGTCCCGCACCACGCCCTCGAGTCGTACGTCGCGAGGCTCATCGCGGCCGGGAAGAAGGTGGCGATCGCGGAGCAGGCCGAGGCGCCGCAGAAGGGGAAGTCCCTCGTCGCCCGGAAGATCGTCCGGGTCATCACCCCCGGGACGCTCGTCGACCCGGACCGCCTCGACGCGCGCCAGGCGAACGACCTCGCCGCGATCGTCCTCGGCGGCGACGCGCCCGCGCTCGCCTATCTCGACCTGTCGACGGGGGAGTTCGTCGCGGTTCGCCTCGACGGGACCCCTCCGGCGGAGGTCCTCTCCCGCCGCCCGGCGAAGGAGCTCGTGGCCTTTCCGTCCGAGAGGGAAGCGGTGGTCCGCCTCCTCGAGCCGCTCGGGGACGAAGCGCCGGTCCTCTCCGTCCTCTCCTCCGAGTCGCCGCGGGGCCGGAGCGCCTCGGACCTCCTCCAGGGGCACTTCCGGACCTCGACGCTCGCCGCCTTCGGGCTGCCGCCGTCCGGGCCGCTCGTTGAGGCGTCGGCGGCCGTCCTCGCCTACGCCCGCTCCACGCAGAAGGCCGACTGCGCCCACGTCACCGGCCTCCGAACCGAGTCGGCAGGCGCGGGCCTCGTCGTCGACGCCGTGACGCAGGGGCACCTCGAGCTCTTCCGTTCCCTCCGCGACGGGGGGAGGGCTGGGACGCTCCTTTCGGTCGTCGACCGGACGGGCTCGCCGTTCGGCGCCCGCGCCCTCCGGCGGATCCTCGAGCAGCCGCTCGGCTCGATCGAGGAGATCGACGAGCGCCTCGACGCGGTCGAGGAGCTCTTCTCCGCTCCGTGGCGCCGCGAGGCCGTCGGGGCCGCCCTCGCCGCGATTCCGGGCCTCCCGAGGCTCCTCGCCCGCGTCGCCGTCGGGAGCGCCACCCCGCGCGACCTCGGGGCGCTCGGCGTCGGCCTCGAAAGGGCCGCGGGGGTCGGCCCGCTCCTCGAGGGGGCCGCGTCGGACCTCCTCGCGCCCGGCGGCGGGGCATTCCCGACCGGAGTCCCCGACGCGCTCTCCGCGCGTCTGGCAGCGACGCTCGTCGAGACGCCCCCGGTCTCGTCGAAGGAAGGAGGGATCGTCCGCGACGGGGCCGATCCGTCCGTCGACGAGCTGCGCGCCCTCCGGCGCGACGCCGCGACGCTCCTCGGAGCGCTGGAAGCCGGGGAGCGGAACCGGCGCGGGATCCCGACTCTCCGGGTGAAGTTCAACCAGGTCTTCGGGCACGTCTTCGAGGTCCCCGGCTCGGCGCGCGCGAAGATCCCGGAGGACGCGCTGAAGCGCCAGACGCTCGCCTCCGTCGAGCGCTACGCCACGGCCGAGCTGGTCGCGCTCGACGAGAAGCTCCGTTCGGCGGACGAGAGGCTCGCCGAGAGGGAAGGGGAAATCTTCCGCGAGCTCTGCGCCGCCGCGACCGCGGAAGCGGCGGCCGTAAACACCCTCACGGCACGGCTCGCGCTCCTGGACGTCCTCGCGTCGTTCGCCCGCGTCGCCCGAGCGGAGCGCTGGGCGCGACCGCGGCTCGTCGCCGAGCCGGTCCTCTCGATCAGCGACGGGAGGCACCCCGTCGTCGAGGCGATCCGCCGGCGCGAGCCGTTCGTCCCGAACGACACCGAGCTCGGCGGGGAGGCGCGGGTCGTCATCCTCACGGGGCCGAACATGGGCGGCAAGTCGACCTACCTCCGGCAGAACGCGCTCGCCGTCCTCCTCGCGCACGCGGGCTCGTTCGTCCCGGCCGCGGCGGCGACGGTCGGCCTCTGCGACCGGATCTTCACGCGCGTCGGCGCATCGGACTCGCTCGCACGCGGCGAGTCGACGTTCCTGACCGAGATGGCCGAGACGGCGCACATCCTCCGCCACGCCACGTCCCGGAGCCTCGTCGTCCTCGACGAGATCGGGCGGGGGACCGCGACGTTCGACGGGCTCTCCCTCGCGTGGGCGATCGCCGAGCACCTCCACGACGCGCCGGGGTCCCCCTGCCGCGTTCTCTTCGCGACGCACTACCACGAGCTGACCGAGCTCGCCCTCGTCCGGCCCGGCGTCGCGAACCGGACGATGTCGGTGAAGGAGTGGAAGGGGGAGGTCGTCTTCCTCCGGAAGGTCGTCGACGGCGTCACCGACCGCTCCTACGGCGTCCAGGTCGCCAAGCTCGCCGGAATTCCGCGGGCCGTCACCGAGCGGGCCAGGGAGATCCTGGGGAACCTCGAGAAGCAGCAGCTCGACGTCGGCGGGAGGCCCCGGCTCGCCGAGCACGCGGGCGCGCCGCCGCCGTCCGACGTCCAGCTCGATCTCTTCCGCGGCCAGGAGGAGGTCGTCGTCGACGCCCTGCGAAGGCTCGACCTCGACTCCCTGACTCCGCTCGCGGCGCTGAACGTCCTCGCCTCGCTCCGCGCGCGGCTCGAGGGGGCGGAGTGAGCGGCGCCGCGCGCCTCGTCGTCGGCCTCGCCGGACCGGCCCTCCTCCCGGAGGAGCGCGCCTTCCTCGCCGAGCGCCGTCCGCTCGGCGTGATCCTCTTCGCCCGGAACCTCGAGTCGGCCGGCCAGGCGGCCGCGCTCGTCGCGGAGATCCGCGCCGCCTGCGAACCGGCCCCGCTCCTCTTCGTCGACCAGGAAGGCGCGCCGGTCGACCGGATCGGCCCGCTTCTCGGCGTCTCGTTCCCGTCCCCGGCGTCGCTCTCGGAAAAGGGGGTCGACAGGGTCCACGAGTGCGCGTACCTGATGGGCCGCGCGGCGCGGATGCTCGGCTTCGACGTCGACTTCGCCCCCACGCTCGACCTCTCCCAGCCGGGCACGGGAGCCGTCGTCCTCGCGGGGCGCTGCTTCGGCTTCCACGCCGAGGACGTCGTCGTCGCCGGAAGCGTCTTCCTGCACGGCCTTGCCCGGGCCGGCGTCGCGTCCTGCGTGAAGCACTTCCCGGGGCTCGGGCGTGGCCCGGTCGACTCGCACGTCGCGCTCCCCGTCGTCGACGCCCACGACGTCGACCTCATGGTGACCGACGTCGCTCCCTTCACGAAGCTCGCCCGCGCCGCGGACGGGGTGATGGTCGGTCACGCCGCCTACCCCGGCTTCACAGACGACGAGACCCCCGCGTCGCTCTCGCCCCGGATCCACGCGATCCTCAGGGAGAGGATCGGGTGGCACGGCGTCGTCTATTCCGACGACCTCGGGATGGGGGCCCTCGGCGAGCGGAGCCTCCCGGAGCGCGTCTCGGCCGCGGCCCGCGCGGGGTGCGACGTCCTCGTCGTCTCGGCCGGGCTCGCGGA
>CAZNSS010000390.1:0-4306 GCA_964575465.1 uncultured Holophagales bacterium
CAGGTGGAGCGGTTCCGGTCGGGCGGAGGGACGGTCCTCCTCACGACGCACTACATGGACGAGGCCGAGCGCCTCTGCGACCGCGTGGCGATCGTCGACCACGGGAGGGTCATCGCCCTCGGCACGCCGGAGGAGCTGATCGCCGGGCTCCACGCCACGAGCGTCGTCGAGTTCTCCAGCGAGCCGCGCCTGCCGAGGGAGGCGCTCGGTGCCCTTCCGGGCGTCTCCGAGGTCCACGCGGACGGCGACGGCTGGGCTCTCGGCGTTCGCACCCTCGCCGAGACGGTCCCGGCCCTTCTCGGCGCCGTCGACGCATTCGGAGCCCGCCTCGTCGCCCTCGGGACCCACCGCGCGACTCTCGAGGACCTGTTCGTCGCGAAGACCGGCCGGAGGCTCCGGGATGCGTAGCCCCCGCCCTCCCCTCGTCGAGCTGACGCTCGCCCGCCTCCGCGAGTTCACGAGGGAGCCCGAGGCGCTCTTCTGGGTCTTCGCCTTCCCCGTCCTCCTCGCGCTCGCGCTCGGTCTCGCCTTCCGCGGGAAGGAGCCGGAGAAGGTCCCGGTCGGGATCGCCGAGGGGCCGAGCGCCGCCGCGAGGGCGGAGGCGCTCGGCCCCTCTCCCACCCTCGTCGCCCGCGTCTACGCGGCCGCGGCCGGGCGTGAAGCGCTCCGTACCGGGAAGATCTCCCTCCTCGTCGAGGAGGAGGGAGGCCCCGTCTACCGATTCGACCCGACGCGGCCGGATGCCCGCGCCGCGCGCCTCGAGGTCGACGACGCCCTCCAGCGGGCCGCCGGTCGCGAGGACCCGCTCCACCCCCGCGAGAGCCGCGTCACCGAGCCAGGCTCGCGCTACATCGACTTCCTCGTCCCCGGCCTCCTCGGGATGAACCTGATGGGAACCGGGATGTGGGGCCTCGGCTTCTCGATCGTGAACGCGAGGACGAGGAAGCTCCTGAAGCGGCTCGCGGCGACCCCGATGCGCCGGAGCGAGTACCTCCTCGCGCAGATGCTCGCGCGGCTCGTCTTCCTCGTCTTCGAGGTCGCGGTCCTCGTCGGCTTCGGGTGGCTCGCCTTCGGGGTCGCGGTCCGTGGCTCCGTCGCCGCGCTCGCGTTCGTCACGCTCCTGGGCGCGGCCTCCTTCGCGGGGCTCGGGCTCCTGGTCTCGTCGCGGACGAAGACGATCGAAGGCGTCAGCGGCCTCATGAACCTCGTGATGCTCCCGATGTGGCTCCTCTCCGGGACGTTCTTCTCCTGGGAGCGCTTCCCCGAGGCGGCCCACCCGTTCATCCGGGCGCTCCCGCTCACGGCGCTGAACGACGCGCTCCGGGCCGTGATGACGGAAGGACGCCCGCTCTCGACGCTCGGCCTCGAGCTCGGCGTCCTCGCCGTCACCGGCGTCGTCTCGTTCCTCGTCGCGGTCCGGGTCTTTCGCTGGCAGTGATCACCAGGGGACGGTCTTGCCGTCGGCGCCCTTTTCGGCCTTCTTCGGGTCGTCCGCCGGGAGGGTGAACGGGAGCTCGACGCTCATCCACTTGTTCTTCAGGACGAGCGTGTAGGCCCCCGGCTTCCAGACGCCCGCCGGCGACTCGAAGAAGATGTCGCCCCGCGAGAGCATCGTCGGCCCGCCCCCGATCTCGTCCAGCACCACCGGCCCGCCGGGGTACGTGAAGAAGGGAATCCCCTGCTCGAGCCGCTGGCTCGGGAAGTACCCGGTGACCGGGTCGCGCGCGACGGAGGCCTTCTGCTCGACCCAGCGGACGTCCAGCCCCTCGGCGAGCCGCTTCTGGCCCGGTAACGGGAGCCGCTCGCCCGACGGGGTCAGGAGGGTGACGTCCTCCCGGCTCAGGTTGACGGACGGCCCCTCGGAGGCGAACGCGAGCTCGAGGAGGAGCCACGGCTCCTTCTCGAACGTCTGGTTCGCGTAGCGCCACGAGAGGACGGCCCTCACGTTCCCGTCCTTGTGCTGGACGACGGTCTTCCCGAGGCGCTTGATCGGTGAGCCCGCGGGCGCCGCGACGGCGCGGCAGGCGAAGGCGGCGAGGGCGGCCGCGGCGAGGAGGGAATTCGAACGGCGCGAGAGGAGCATCGGAACCTCCTGGGCTCGTCCTCGCCGGGGGACGTTCCCGCCGGAGAGGGCTCTGCCCGCGAGCGGCTCGCACATTCTGCGCCACGACGGGGAACACGCCGCCTGGCGTAAACGAAACGCTCCCCGACCCCGTCTTTCCGGATGTCCGGCAGGAAGGGGATTCCGGGGGCCGGACGAGAAAGGGAGAAGACCATGACGAGAACGACGACGAGAAGGCTCACGACCGCGACCGTCGCCCTGGGCCTGCTCCTCGCCGGTGGCCCCGCCCTCGGCCAGGGCTACCGCGGAGGGCGGGAGGGAGCCCCGGGACGAGGCCTCCGGGCGGCGCTCGCCACGCTCGACCTGACCGACGCGCAGAAGGAGAAGGTTCGGGCGCTCTTCGAGGCCGAGAAGCCGAAGTACGAGGCCCTCCGCCTGGAGGGGCGTACGGCCCGCGAGGCCCTCGAGGCCGCCGCGGCCGCCGAGCAGCCCGACCCGGCGGCGGTCGGCGCCGCGTTCCTCCGGGTCCAGGCGAACCGGAAGACCGCGAAGGCGGAACGGTCCGGCTCGAAGGAGAAGCTCGAGGCGCTCCTCACCCCCGAGCAGCGGGCGAAGCTCGAGGGCTGGATGGCGGCTCACCGACAGGCCCGGCGCGGAGCCGACGGGGCGAAGGGGCCCGGGGCCCGGAAGCACGGGCCGCCGCTCGGCTGAGAGCTCACTGCCCCTTTCCCGGATGGCGAGGGCGGCGAGGCGCGGAGGCGCCCTGCCGCCCTTCCTTTGCCTGCCCCTGCGCGCTCCCCGCCCGCGGCCGGCCCGGGCGTCGGCGGACCCTATAATCGCCGCCCACGAACGCGCCCCGGACCCGCACCCGCACCGGCGAGGCGCGCAGGAGATACGAGAGATGAGCAGCACTCCCTCCGCGTCTTACGACGTCGTCGTCATCGGCTCCGGACCGGGCGGCTACGTCGCCGCCATCCGGGCCGCCCAGCTCGGCCTCAGGACCGCGATCGTCGAGAAGGACGCGAAGACCCCCGGGATAGGCCTCGGCGGCACCTGCCTCCACCGCGGCTGCATCCCGACGAAGGCGATGCTCAAGTCGGCCACGCTCTTCGACGAGGTCCGCCACGCGGCCGACTTTGGCGTGAAGACCACCGGCGTCGAGCTCGACTTCGACACGGTCCGGAAGTTCCGCGACAAGGTCGTGATCAAGGGAGCCCGCGGCGTCGAGTTCCTGATGAAGAAGAACAAGGTCGACGTCGTTCCCGGCCTCGGCCGCCTCGACGGCGCCGGCCGGGTCGCGGTCGCGGGGCCCGACGGCGAGAAGCTCCTCGAGGCGAAGAACGTCATCCTCGCCACCGGCTCGGCCCCGCGCGACCTGCCGTTTCTCAGGGCCGACGGGACGAAGATCCTCAACTCGGACCACGTCCTGAAGTCGACGCACGTCCCGAAGTCGGTCCTCGTCATCGGCTCCGGCGCCGTCGGCTCCGAGTTCGCGTCGTGCTACGCGCGCTACGGCGCGAAGACCGTCCTCGTCGAGGTCCTCCCCCGCCTCCTCCCGGTCGAGGACGAGGAGGTCTCGAAGGAGGTCGAGAAGTCGTTCCGGAAAAAGGGGATCGAGTGCTGGGTCGGGACGGCCGTCGAGGCTGTCGCCGAGAACCCCGACGGCACGCTCAAGGTCGCCGCGAAGACCTCCGGCGGCGAGTCGAAGAGCTGGGACGTCGAGTGGGTCATCCTCGCCGTCGGCCGCCGTCCCGTGACCGAAGGGGTCGGGCTCGAGACCGCCGGCGTCGCGACCGAGCGCGGCTACGTGAAGGTCGACGCCTACCAGCGGACGACCGTCCCCGGCGTCTGGGCCATCGGCGACTGCACGCCGACGATCTGGCTCGCCCACGTCGCCTCCGCCGAGGGGATCGTCGCGGCCGAGACGATCGCCGGGCACCGCACCGTCCCGATCAACCGCGACCAGGTCCCCGGCTGCACCTACTGCGACCCCGAGGTCGCCTCGATCGGCCTGACCGAGGCGAAGGCGAAGGAGCGCGGGTTCGACGTGAAGGTCGGGAGGTTCGGCTTCCAGGTCCTCGCGAAGTCGGCGATGGAGCACACGAACGAGGGGTTCGTGAAGATCGTCTCCGACCGGAAGTACGACGAGGTCCTCGGCGTCCACATCGTCGGTCCGCACGCGACCGAGCTCATCGGCCAGGCCGCGGCGTTCCTCCGCTGCGAGGCGACGACCGAGGAGATGGT
>CAZNSS010000391.1:0-4296 GCA_964575465.1 uncultured Holophagales bacterium
GACTTGTGGATCGTCGTCGCCCAGGCGAGCTGGAGGACGTCGAGCTCGTCGAAGCCGTACGTCACCTCGCGCCCGTCGAAGGAGGCTCGGAGCTCGCCCTCGTCGGGGTCGACGGCGGTCACGAGGCCCAGGTCGCCGTTGTAGACCTCGCGGTCGTAGTCGTTCTCCGTCTGCATCACGCGGTCGCCGGGGGCGAGCTCCTGGCCGAAGCGCGAGACGCGTGGCGAGCCGCCCGGGTTGAGCGCCTTCCCGAGCGCCTCGTTCAGGGCGCGCGCCCCGAGCGGGCCGCGGTGGACCGGGACGAGGACCTGCACGTCGCGCCGGGGGTCGAGGCCGAATCGGCGGGGGATCCGCTCGGAGACGACCTCGACCACCCGCCGGGCGGCGTCCTCCGGCTCCTTCGCGTCGAAGAAGAAGAGGTCGGTTCCCTCCGGGTTCGAGAGGTCGGGGAGGTGCCCCTCGCGGATCCGGTGCGCCCCGACGACGATCCGGCTCTCGGCCGCCTGCCGGAAGACCTCCGTGAGGCGCACGGCCGGGACCGCGGCCGACTCGAGGAGGTCCCGAAGGACCTGCCCCGGTCCCACGCTCGGCAGCTGGTCGGCGTCGCCGACGAGGAGGAGCGCGGCGCCCTGCGGCATCGCCTCGAGGAGCGAGCGCGCGAGGAGGACGTCGATCATCGAGACCTCGTCGACGACGACGAGGTCCGCCTCGAGCGGGTTGTCGCGCCCGCGGCGGAAGCGGCCCGTCGACGGGTCGACCTCGAGGAGGCGGTGGATCGTCCTCGCCTCCATCCGCGTGCTCTCGGACAGCCGCTTCGCCGCGCGTCCCGTCGGGGCGGCGAGGGCGATCCGGAGCGACTCGGCGAAGACGATCCGGAGGAGCGCGTCGACGAGAGTCGTCTTGCCGACCCCCGGGCCGCCCGTCAGGACGAGGACCTTCGACCGGAGGAAGGCCCCCACCGCGCCGCGCTGGCTCGCCGAGAGGGTGATCCCGGTCCGTTCCTCGACCCAGGGGATCGCGGAAGCGGCGTCGGTCCGCCGCCACGGCGGCGCGCCCGAGGCGAGCGCCGCGAGCCGCTCGGCGACGACCCTCTCGGCGGCGTGGAGCGCCGGGAGGAAGACGCACGCCTTCCCGGCGGCCTCGTCCGGGACGAGGCGCCGGTCGGCGAGCTCCAGCTCGAGCGCCTCGGCGACCTGCTCTTCCGGGCGGCCGAGGAGCTCCGCCGCCCGCGGAACGAGGACCTCTCGCGGCAGGCCGCAGTGCCCCTCGTCCAGCGCCTCCGCGAGGACGTGCGAGACGCCCGCGCGGACCCGGACCATCGCGTCCTCGGGAATGCCGAGGCGGCGCGCGAGGGCGTCGGCGGTGACGAAGCCGATGCCGCGGACGTCGCGCGCGAGGCGGTAGGGGTCGGAGGAGACGACGGCGATCGCGTCGGCGCCGTAGGTCCGGAAGATCCGGACGGCGCGGGACGTCCCGACGCCGTGGGAGTGGAGGAAGACCATGATCTCCCTCACCCCCTTCTGCTCGGCCCAGCTGGCGACGATCCGCCCCGCCCGGAGCGGGCCGACGCCCGGAACCTCGCGGAGGCGGGCCGGCTCCGTCTCGATGACGTCGAAGACCGACGTCCCGAACGCCTCGACGAGCCTCCGCGCGAAGTGCGGCCCCACCCCCTTCACGAGACCGGAGGCGAGAAACCGCTCGATCCCCTCCGGCGAGGTCGGCGTCACCGTCGTCAGCGTCTCCGCCCTGAACTGCGGCCCGTGCTTCGCGTCGTTCGTCCACGTCCCCGAGGCGCGCAGCTCCTCGCCCGCGGTGATCGCGGCGGCGTGCCCGACGACCGTCACGGCGTCGTGCCGGCCCCGCACGCGTACCCGGAGGACCGCGAAGCCCGACTCCTCGGAGTGGAAGGTGACGCGCTCCACCTGTCCCGCGAGGACCTCGCGCTCCGGAGGCGCCGCCTCGGCCTTCATCGGGAGCCATCCTAGTCGCAGAATGGGCGGCGTGACGCGCCCCTTCGTTCCGGCCGCCGTGCTCGCGGCGGCGGGTCTCCTCGCCCCCGCGGCCCGGGCACAGGAGCCGTCGCGGCAGGGAAGCGTCGCGGCGAAGGCGACCGTCGAGAAGGTCCTCGTCGACGCCTACGTCGTCGGGCCGCACGGCGGGGCGCTCACCGGCCTGACCGCGGAGGACTTCCTCGTCCGCGTCGGGGGCGAGGAGGTGCGGGTCGAAGACGTCGAGTTCGTTCCCGCGGCCCGTTCCGAGCTCCCCCCGAAGCCGCCGGAGGCCGCCGCGGAAGTCCCTGCGGAAGCGGGGATTCCGGAGTTCCCCGAGGGACGCCTCATCGTCCTCTTCTTCCAGGCCGACTTCGCTCGCGTGCGGCTGAAGGGGCAGATGCGGGCCGCGAACGAGATGATCGGCTTCCTCGACCGCCTCCTTCCGACCGACCGGGTCGCCGTCCTCTCGTACGACTCGCACCTGAAGCTCCGTCTCGACTTCACGAACGACCGCGCCGCGATCCACCGCGCCCTTTTCGACACCCTGAAGATCGGTGGCGCTCCCGACCCGCCCCCGCCGAACCCCTTCCCCTCGCTCGCCGCCCACTTCGACGTGAATGCCGCGCGGAGGGCCGCGAGCGTGGAACGCGGGCTCCTCGTGACGGCCCAGGCGCTGCAGAAGATCCCGGGGGGAAAGGTGATGTTCTTCCTCGGCTGGGGCCTCCGCGTCGACCGGGTTCCCCGGGACTGGAAGTGGCACGCCCTCGCCGTCAACGCCCTCCAGGAGGCGCGGGTGAACGTCTTCACGCTCGACGTCTCCGACGCCGACTGGCACACGCTCGAGACCGAGCTGATGCTCCTGGCCGAGACGACGGGAGGCACCTACGCGAAGACTCACATCTTCACGTCCCAGGCCCTCGACCTCGCCTTCCGCGCGATCGAGGGGCGCTACATCGTCGTCTTCTCCCGCCCCGAGGGTCCGCCCGGCCGCCACGCGCTCGAGCTGACGCTCCGGACGAAGAAGGGACGCGTCCTCGCCCGGCCGTTCTACGACGACCCGTAGACGGCAGAGGTGCCTCGGTCGGCGGCGCTTGACTCCGCAACCGCCCGTTCCCACATTGATGGAGAACGAAATCACGTTGGAGGTGCGGCTGTGCCCAAGGACCGGGTCTCGGACGCTGCGGGCTACATCAAGAGGGCGTTCAACCCACCGGAAGGCTCCCCCCAGGACGGCGACAAGGCGAAGGCGGCGACCCTGACCTGGCTGGAAGCGCACCCCGAGGTGGGAGGGCTCGACAACCTCCTCTCCCTCGGCGGTTTCCGGGGCCCGGTCGCCCTCCACGATGCATCGAAGACGGAGATGCGGCAGTTCCAGCGGGCCCTCCTCCTCGTCGAGCGAACGCTGGGAGGCAAGACCGACGCGCAGGTACGCCTGATCAAGGCCAGGTTCGTCTCGACGACGGGAAAGAAGGCCGAGGAGGAGGCCCGGCAGGTCCGCTCCGAGATCCGAACGGTCTACGGCCGCTGGCGGGACGGCCGGATCCGGGAAACGGGTCCGAAGATCATCGGCGAACCGATCCTGGCACCCAGCTTCGCCTGGGCGAAGAGCAACGACCGGATCAACATGAGGCCGGCCTTCCTGCGCGCCTCGCAGCTCCTGACGCACGCCTGGACCGGCGTCAGCCGGGTCAGCAACGACGCGAACGAGAAGAAGCGCCTCGAGACCTGGTTCGGCACCTACGAGGCCGGGCGGTACGGGAAGGTGAAGGAGACCCTCCACGCGGTCCACAACGTCATCTGCGCGACGCGCGTGACGGTCTACTACCGGGGAGCCGGGACGCCGACGGACGCGACCCGGGACGACTCGCCGGACTACGTCGCCGCCGAGGCCGACGAGCCGTTCGGTCCCTCCGACGACTACGGCTGGGTCTACCCCGACGCGCGGAGGCCCGGCGAGTACCACGTCTTCCTCGGGAAGGCCTTCTTCGAGGACGCCTCGCGCCACGGCCGGAACAGCCTCTCCGGCGTCCTGATCCACGAGATGACCCACCTGGTGAAGAACACCGAGGACCACGTCTACGAGCCCGGGCCCTGCAAGGCGCTCGCGAAGCAGCCCGGCGGCCCACCGAAGGCCGTCGAGAACGCGGACAGCTACGAGTTCTACTGCGAGAGCTACCAGTCGAACGTGACGTCGAAGTTCGGCTGAGGCCGGTCAGGCCGCCGAGGCCGCCTCCCTCGCTTCCTGCTTCTCGACCCAGCGGTTGAAGGCCCACATCGCGACGGCCGAGAGGAAGCCGATCGCCAT
>CAZNSS010000392.1:0-4279 GCA_964575465.1 uncultured Holophagales bacterium
GAGCGGGCCGAGGAGGTGCGCCGCGCCGCGGCGGCGCTCGCGGCGCGGGCCTCGGTCGTCATCGTGAACTACAACGGACGCCGCCACCTCGAGACGTGTCTCCCGTCACTCGAGCGGTGCGGCCCGCCTCCGGGCGAGGTCCTCCTCGTCGACAACGGCTCCTCCGACGACTCCGTCGCGTGGACCCGCGCGCACCACCCGTCCGTCCGGGTCCTCCCGATGGGGGCGAACCTCGGCTTCGGGGAGGCGAACCGGCGTGGCGCCCTCGAGGCCCGCGGCGACTTCCTCGTCCTCCTGAACTCCGACACCGAGGTCGAGGAGGGGTGGCTCCTCCCGCTCCTCGAGGCGCTCCGGGAGGAGCCCGAGATCGCCGCGACCTGCTCGACGCTCCGCCTCCTCGCGACGCCCGAGCTCCTGAACGGCCTCGGCGGCGGGATGACCCGGCTCGCCTACGCCTTCGACCACGACTACCGCTTCCCGTACGAGGCGTGGTCGCCCGAGAGCGGCGAGCCGCCGTCGCGCGACGTCCTCTTCCCGACGGCGGCGGCGATGGCGATGCGCCGCGTCGAGTTCTTCGACGTCGGGGGCTTCGACCCGGCGTTCTTCATGTACCACGAGGACGTCGACCTCGGCTGGCGTCTCTGGCTCCTCGGCCGCCGCGTCGTCGTCTGCCGCACGTCCGTCGTCCGTCACGCCTTCGGCGGGACGTCGAAGGTCGAGAAGGGGCTCGACTGGCGGCTGAAGCTCGGGGTGCGGCACGCCGTCCGGTCGATCCTCAAGAACGTCGAGCCGCTCGAGGCGGCGAAGGTCCTGCGATGGCATGCCGTCCTCCTCGCGCGGGCGGGGGCGTGGCACCTCCTGGCCCACGTCGTCGCCTGGAACGTGCGGCACCTCCCCGGCACGCTCCGGCAGCGCGCCGCGCTCGCGGCCCGAAGGAGGAGATCCTCGGCGGACCTCCGCGACGCCGGGCTCGTGACCCGCGCGCTCCAGCCTCCCGCCCCCCCGGATCCGCCGAGGTTCCGCGGGGGAACGTGCGACGGCCGGGTCGTCTCGAACGAGCTCCGCCCCGGTGAGTTCTCGGGCGAGAGCCGGCTCGGCTGGGGCTGGTACGGGCGCGAGGACGACGGCGGCGGCCCCTTCCGCTGGACGTGCGGCCACGCCCGGTTCTCTCTCCGCGTTCCGCCGGGGGCGGCGGGGCGCCTCCGCCTCGAGGTCAAGGGAAACTGCGCGGCGAGGTCGGGCGAGATGCTCGTCACGTGCGGACCGGCGACGATGGCCGTCCCGGTCGACGGGGAGTCCTGGCACGAGGTGGAGGTCCCGGTGGCCGCCCGCGAGGACGGGCTCCTCGACGTCGTCCTGAGGTCCCCCTCCGGGGTCCCGGACGAGGCCGTCGGCAACTGGGACTTCCGGCGGCTCGGCGCGGCGGTGAGACGCGTCCACTTCCTTCCGGCCGAGCCGGGGCCGGCTCGCGCGCGAGAGACCGTCTCCGTCGTCATCCCGACCTACAACCGGAAGGACGTCCTCGAGGAGACGGTCAGGGCGCTCGCGCGACAGTCGACGCCGCCGCTCGAGGCGATCGTCGTCGACGACGGCTCGACCGACGGGACCACCGAGCTCCTCCAGGCTCTCCGCGGGGAGCTCCGCGGCTCGCTCGACCTCGTTCCGGTCCGGCAGGAGAACCTGAAACAGGGGCGCGCGCGGAACAACGGCGTCTCGCGCGCCCGGGGCGACCTCGTCCTCTTCCTCGGGGACGACACGATCCCGGAGCCCGAGTGCGTTGCCGAGCACCTCGCCGCCCACGCGGAGCGCCCGGGGCCTTGCGCCGTCATCGGCTTCACCGGCTGGCACCGGGAGAAGATGCGGGTGACCCCCTTCCTCGACTTCGTCAACGGGCACGGGCCGCAGTTCTCGTTCGACCTCCTCCGCGACGGCCAGGAGGTCCCGTTCACGACTCTCTACACGTCGAACGTCTCGGTCCCGCGCGAAGCCCTCGGCGAGGAGCCGTTCGACCACAGGTTCACCTCGTACGGCTGGGAGGACTGCGAGCTCGGCTGGCGGCTCTCCTCGGCAGGGCTGCCGATCGTCTACCGGAAGGCCGCCGCGACCCGGCACGTCCATCCGCAGACGATGTCGCAGTTCCTCGGCCGGCAGGCGCACGTCGGGAAAGCGATCGACGTCCTCTACGAGATCCACCCCGAGCTGGAAGGGAGCCCGTGGCTGCCGCCGCGGCGCGGCCGGTTCCGGCACCGGACGTTCTCGTTCGTCTACCGGACGGCCGCGCGCCTCGCCGCGCCGCTCGACCGCCTCGGCGTCCGCCTCCCGCTGCGGGTCTACCACGGGCTGGTCGCCTGGGCCTTCCACTCCGGGCGCTGACGCGGATTCCCGGTCCTCGTCCGGGCCCGAGGACGGCCCCCCGTCGGCAAGCGGATTGCTTTACCGTAGGGCGAGCCGGCTCCGGGGTCCCACGCGGGGGACGGCCGGGGTCGAGCGGAGGACGCCATGACCTCAGAACCCGATCCCACCGTCCCGGTCCGACACACCACGCGTTCCAGGGGTTTCGTCCTCTCCGCCGGGCTCCTCGCGGCGGGTTTCCTGGCGCTTTCCTTCCCGATCGACGCCGGCGGTCCCCGCGGAGGCGGGAGCGCCCCTTCCCGGGGCAGCTCGGGGGGGCACTCGTACTCGGGTGGCGGGCGGAGCAGCTCCGGAGGGAGCCGTTCGTATTCTCCCGGCCCGCGGAGCTCCTCGGGGACCCGCTCCTACGTGGGCGGGCGCTCCTCGTCGACCGGCTGGAGGGCCTGGAACTCCACGTCGACCTCGTCCGCCCCGGTCCGCCGCGCCTCGGGCGAGCGCTCGTACTCGTCGCCGGGTGCCCAGTCCGGCTCGGGACCCCGGACCTTTACCTCCGCCGGATCGCGTGGTGGGTCCGGCGGTCCTCCTCCGTCAGGCGGTAACCCCGGCGGCGGTCATCCCGGCGGTGGCAACCCGGGAGGCCCCCCTCCATCGGGCGGGGGACATCCGGGAGGAGGAGGCGGCCATCCTGGAGGCGGCTCCCCCGGTGGCGGCCACCACGGAGGTGGCTACCACGGTGGCGGCCACCACGGCTGGTACTGCCCACCCACCTACTACGCCGGCTCTTCCTGGTACTGGGGCGGCCCCTGGGACTGGTGGTGGGGCTGGGGCGGCGGCTGGGGATGGGGCCCGTACGGCTACGGCGGCGGCGTCTACGTCATCAACGACGGTCGGGCGGCGGCTCCGGATCGGTACGCCCGCGTGGACACCGACGTGAGCCCCGAGGCGGCCGAGGTTTACCTCGACGGCACGCTCATCGGCTCGGCCGACGACTTCGACGGCTACCCCGACTACCTCTACCTCGAGAAGGGCAGGTACAAGCTCGAGTTCCGCCATCCGTACTACGAGACGATCGTGAAGGAGCTCGACGTCCGGCCGGGCCAGGGCATCTCGATCAACGACGAGATGAAGCTCCTCCCGGGCAAGAAGCGGCTGGAGGTCGTCGACCCCGAGGACCACGGAACCCCGCTCGGTCGCGTCTTCGGCAAGCCCGAGGCGAACGCCTCGGCGCAGGGCCCTGACCGGACGGGGCGCTTCGAGGCCGAGGGTGCGATGGACTCCGGGGGCGCCACCGGGATCGAGGCGCAGGACGTCGACGTCCTGCCACCCGTCAAGCCTGCGGCGGACGTCAGCGCGGCTCCTTCCCCGGCGGAGATCGCCCCGGCCGATCGCGGACGGCTGCGCTTCGAGGTCGAGCCGGACGACGCGGCCGTCTACCTCGACGACCGGTACGTCGGAACCGGCGAGGAGCTCGGGGACCTTCGCCGTGGCCTCGCGGTGAAGCCCGGCAAGCACACCGTGACGGTGGTCCGTCCCGGCTACGCGACGAGAACGGTGGACGTCGAAGCGAGGCCCGGGGCCGCGATCGACGTCGTCATCGAGCTGGAAAAGTAGGACCCCTCAGGCTTCGGACCCCGGGCGGGGCGCGTCTCCACTCCGCGCGCCCCGCTCTTTTTTCGTTCCCGGACCGTCAGATCGCCAGGAGCGAGAGGGCGAACGCCTCGGCCGAGAGGCGGGGATTCCGGCGCGAGTCGGGGAGGTCCGCGGCCTCGCGCAGGGCGCGGTCGGCGGCTTCGAGGAGGACGCCGGTTCCCGCCTCGGCGAGGCGGGCGAGGTCCCGGTAGCGCTCGGCGTGGAGGACCGTCCGCCCGGCCGGGTCGGTCGCCGCCGCAACGGCGTCCCGGAGGACGCGGGCGAGGAGGCCGAACCG
>CAZNSS010000393.1:0-4250 GCA_964575465.1 uncultured Holophagales bacterium
GAGCATTCGGCTGTTAACCGAAGGGTTGTAAGTTCGAGTCTTACCTGCGGAGCCACTTGACCTTCCCCGCTAACCCGTTGAAGGGAAGCGGTTAACAGCACGCGCCGGCCCCCGTGGCCGGCGTTTCGCGTTGAAGGGCCAGCCTTGGCGCGGGGTTCCGGCTTTGATTCGTCGGAGCGGGCAGTCCGGCTCGTATTCGAGCAGGCGCCGCCGGCGGCCCCGGCGATCGCGTCAGCGGTCCCGGTAGCGTTTCGCCGCCGCGAGATCCCGCCGCAGCTCCTCGGCGTTGCGTCGCGGTCCGTAGCCGGGCGTGTCTCGCTGGATCCGCCAGCCTTCCTTCAGCGGGCCCGCGTCGACCGTGTCGAAGCCGAACGCGTCGAGCAGCTCCGCGACGGTGGCCTTCGCCGACGGGTCGTCGCCCGCGATGACCAGGGCGCGGCGGTTCGGCGTGCCCGCGGGCTGCCCGTGCGTCGTGAGCTCGGCGGCATGGATGTGGTTGAAGGCCTTGACCACCTTCGACTTCGGAAGGTGCGCCTGCAGGAGCTCCGACGTCGTCGTCGACTCGTCGTCGAGCTCGGGGATCTGCCCGTCGCGCTCGGGGTAGTAGTTGTTCGTGTCGACGACCACCTTGCCGGCCAGGGCCTCCACGGGCACGCTTCCGATGCTCTTGAGAGGAATCGTCACGACGACGATGTCTCCCTCCCTTGCCGCCTCGACCGGCGTGCCGGCGCGGGCACGGGGGCCGAGCTCCTGCACGAGCGCCGCGAGCGTCTCGGGGCCCCGCGAGTTGCTGACCAGCACGCCGTAGCCGTGCGCCACCGCGAGGCGCGCGACCTGGCTTCCGATGTGTCCCGCCCCGATGAGTCCGATCGTCGTCATGAGCGAGATGGTGGCACGGACGCCGGTCAGCGGAAAGCCGGCGGGGTCATCGACGGGGGCCCGCCGCAGCGCGAAGGCGGCTATCCGACCTTCTTCTTCGGCTGCTTGTCCTGCTTCGCCTTGTCCTTTTGCAGGTGCTTGGCGGAGTTCTGTTTCTGGCTCTTTTCCTTGTCCTTCTTGCCGCCCTTGTCTCCCATCGCGTGCCTCCGTTTCAGGCCGTCTCGCACCCTTTCCCGGCAGCGGTGCAGCGGCAGCGTCGGACCTATCTTCGCACCGTCCCGGCCGTCTCCTTCCAACCGCACCGGTCGGCGAGGAGCCGGGGAAGCGGGGAGACGGTGGCACGGATCGGAAGCCGCTCCGGCTACGGGGTCTCCTCGTGGTGCTTCGGGCCGAAGGCGTGCTTGATCATCCGCCCCTGGACGAAGTAGATCGTCCCCTCGCAGATGTTCGTGGCGAGGTCTCCCACCCTCTCGAGGTTCTTGGACACCGACATGATCTCGATGCAGTACGAGATCAGGGACGGGTTCTCGGCCATGTAGGTGAGGAGCTCGCGGATCAGGCTCTTGTTCTTCTCGTCGAGAATGTCGTCCCGCCTGCAGACCTCGAGGGCCAGCGCCGCGTCCCTCCTCACGAAGGCGTCGAGCGAGTCCTTGAGCATTCCGCGCGCCACGTCGGCCATCATCGGGATGTCGATCCAGGGCTTGAAGGGCCGCCTGGCGGCCATCCGCTCGGCGCACTCGGCGATGTTCACGGCGTGGTCGGCGATCCGCTCGAGATCGGAGTTGATCCTCAGGGACGCCACGATCAGCCTGAGGTCGACGGCGACCGGCTGCTGAGTGGCGAGGAGGAGGATCCCGTCCTCCTCGTTCCTCACCTCCTCGTGATCGATGGCGGCGTCGCCGGCGATCACCTGCCGTGCCTTCGCGGCATCGCCCTCGACGATCGCTTCCACCGCGAGCCGGATCTGCGTCTCCACGTCTGCGCCCATCGCCACGAGCTGGCGCCGGAAGCTCTCCAGCTGGTCCCCGAAGTGCTGAGTCATGAAACCTCCTGGGCAGCCGAGGGGCGGGCCTCCGGCAGCGTGACGGTGAAGGTGCTCCCCCTCCCGGGCTCCGAGTCGACGCGGACGGCACCCTCGTGGAGGACGAGGAGGTGCTTGACGATCGCGAGGCCCAGGCCGGTCCCCGGCGTCGTCTTCGACCGGGACGGGTCGACCCGGTAGAAGCGCTGGAAGATCTTCTCGTGGTCCGCCGCGGCGATCCCCACCCCGCGATCGACGACGTGGACGAGGACGCTCCCCTTCCCGTCCCTCTCCGCGCGGACCTCGACGCGGGACGACGGGGGCGAGTACTTGATCGCGTTGTCCACGAGGTTCCGGAACACCTGCGCCAGGCGCCGCGCGTCGCCGCGGACGGCGAGGCCCGCGGGGACGTCCACCAGGACCTCGACGCCCCTCCTCTTCGCCGCCGCCTCGAGGCCGTCGACAACGTCGGCAAGGGTCGTCGCCAGAGGCTCGGCCGCCATCTCGAGCGCCACGGTCCCCGCCGCGATCTGCGAGAGGTCCGTCAGGTCGGAGACGAGGGCCTCCATGTCCGCCGACTGGCGTTCGAGGATCTCGAGGAAACGCGAGAGCTCCTGCGGGAACTCCTCCGCCGTGGCGAGGGTCTCGACGGCCGCCCGGATGCTCGCGATCGGCGTCCGGAGCTCGTGGGAGACGTCCGCCACGAAGCGGCGCCGCAGCTCGTCGGTCCGCTCCCTTTCCGTCACGTCCCTGACGACTCCGACCGCCGCCGGCTCGCCGGGCCGCTCGCCGTGCGGGACCGGGCGGACGGCCAGCTCCAGGCTCCGCTCCACTCCGGCCCGGCCGACCCGGACGACGCAGGTGCCGGGAGACTCCCCGGTCGGGCGTGAGGCTCCGGCCGCGAAGAGCGCGAGGGCCGAGGCGTCGCGCACGAGGTCGACGAGGGCGCCGCCGGGGGGGACGGACGGGAAGCCGAAGAGGCGGAGCGCCGCCGCGTTCGCGTCGAGGATCGCGAGGCTCCGGTCGACGACGACCAGCCCGGCCGGCACCTCGTCGAACACGGTCCGAGCCAGGACCCGGGCCGTCTCGTTCCCTTCCTTCTGGGCCTTCACGAGGTCGGCGAACCGCGTCAGCGCGACGAGGACGTCCTGCCCCTCCTCCGTTCCGCCGGGGAACGGGTCCGGCCGGCTCCCGTCCGCGGCCCGGGCGATCCCCTCCCGGACCCTGTCCAGCTCGATCGCGTGGCGACGGCGGATCACGAAGACGAGGAGGGCGACGAGGAGGCCCGAGCCGAGCGCGGTGCGCGTGAGGACGGCCCGGAAGGGCGCTTCCTCGGCGTCGAGCCTCGACTCCGGTACGGCGATCCGGATGTAGCCGAGCGGCCTCTCAGCAGGGCCCACGCGTCGCGCGACGTAGAGGAGCGGCTTCACGACGGACGCCGACCGCCTCTCGGCGAAGCCGGTCTCGTTCGCCCGCGCCGCCACGACCTCCGCGCGGTCGAGGTGGTTCTCCAGCGTCGGAAGCCGTGCGGCATCGACCTCGCTGTCCGAGAGGACGACGCCGCTCGCGTCGATCAGCGTCACGCGGGCTCTCGACTGCCTCGCGGCGAGCCGGACCCACTCGTGTGCCTGGGGCCCGGTCGGGAAGCCGTTCCGGAAGTCGGCCTGGAAGCGTTCCAGCATCGAGGCCAGGTCCTGCCTCGTTCGTTCTCTCACCGCGCCGTCCAGGGTGCGTCCGAGGAGCGCCGCGGCGCCCCCTCCCAGGGCGAGGCCCAGCAGGAGCGGCCCCGCGAGCCGGCGGAAGGTCCGCTTCGCCGTCACCGGGCGAACCTGTACCCGACGCCGACCACCGTCTCGACCAGGTCGTCGCCCGCCTTCTTCCGGAGCGAGCGAATGTGGACGTCGACGGTGCGCGTCTCCACGTCGGCCGCGTAGTCCCAGAGCCGCGAGAGGATCGACTCGCGCGTGACGACTCGTCCTCCGCTCTTGACGAGCAGCCAGAGGAGGTCGAACTCCTTCTTGGTGAGGCGGATCTGCCGGCCCTCCCGCTCCACGGTGTGGCGGGACCGGTCGACGCGGATCCGGGCGTCCTCGTAGACGTCCTCCTCCCCGTCGACACCGCCGCGGCGCAGCAGCGCGGCGATTCGTGCGAGGAGCTCCTTCATGGAGAAGGGCTTCGTGACGTAGTCGTCGGCCCCGAGGTCGAACCCCAGGAGCTTGTCCCGCTCCTCGGCGCGCGCCGTGAGCATGAGCACGGGGACCTTCGCCGTCGCCGGGTTCCGCCGCAGCTCGCGGCAGATCGTGAGGCCGTCGACGTCGGGGAGGTTCAGGTCGAGGAGGACGAGGTCGGG
>CAZNSS010000394.1:0-4237 GCA_964575465.1 uncultured Holophagales bacterium
AAGAGATGAAGATGGTCCCCTACAAGGTCGTCCGGTCGGCCAACGGGGACGCGCGCGTGATCCAGGGGGGCAAGGAGATGTCGCCTCCCGAGATTTCCGCACAGATCCTGACGAAGCTGAAGGAGGCCGCGGAGGCCCACCTCGGCGAGAAGGTCGAGCGGGCGGTCATCACCGTCCCCGCCTACTTCAACGACGCCCAGCGCCAGGCGACCAAGGACGCCGGCCAGATCGCCGGCCTGAAGGTCGAGCGGCTCGTGAACGAGCCGACGGCCGCGGCCCTCGCCTACGGCCTCGACAAGAAGAAGAACGAGACGATCGCCGTCTACGACTTCGGCGGCGGGACGTTCGACATCTCGATCCTCGAGGTCGGGGAGGGCGTCGTCGAGGTCAAGTCGACGAACGGTGACACCCACCTCGGCGGCGACAACATCGACCAGCGGATCGTCGACTGGCTCCTGGCCGAGTTCAGGAAGGACCAGGGGATCGACCTCGGCAAGGACCCGATGGCCATGCAGCGCCTCAAGGAAGGCGCCGAGAAGGCCAAGATCGAGCTCTCGACGACCGTGGAGTCGGAGATCAACCTGCCGTTCATCACGGCCGACGCCTCGGGCCCGAAGCACCTCAGCCTGAAGCTGACGCGCGCCAGGCTCGAGCAGCTGGTCGACGATCTCCTCCAGCGCTCCATCGGCCCCTGCCGGCAGGCGCTGAAGGACGCCGGCCTCGAGGCGAGCAGGATCGACGAGGTCGTCCTCGTCGGCGGCCAGACCCGCATGCCGAAGATCCAGCAGATCGTGAAGGACTTCTTCGGCAAGGAGCCGCACAAGGGGGTCAACCCCGACGAGGTCGTCGCGATCGGCGCGGCTCTCCAGGGAGGCGTCCTCGCGGGCGACGTGAAGGACCTCCTGCTCCTCGACGTCACGCCCCTCTCCCTCGGCGTCGAGACGCTCGGCGGCGTGATGACGCGCCTGATCGACCGGAACACGACGATCCCGGTCAAGAAGAGCGAGGTGTTCTCGACCGCGGCGGACGGCCAGACCTCCGTGGAGATCAAGGTCCTTCAGGGCGAGCGCGAGATGGCGGGGGACAACAAGCTCCTCGGCCTCTTTTCCCTCGTCGGGATCCCGCCGGCCCCGCGCGGCCTGCCTCAGATCGAGGTGACGTTCGACATCGACGCGAACGGCATCCTCCACGTCACCGCGAAGGACCGCGGCACCGGCAAGGAGCAGAAGATCACGATCACCTCCTCCTCGGGTCTCGCCAAGGACGAGGTCGAGAAGGCCGTCGCGGAAGCCCAGTCGCACGGGAGCGAGGACAAGAAGCGGCGGGCGGCGGTCGAGGCGAAGAACCAGCTCGACTCGATCGTCTACGCGACGGAGAAGCTCCTCGCCGAGAACGCCGACAAGGTCCCTGCGGCGGACAAGACCGCCATCGAGGCGGCCGTCGCCGACGCGAAGAAGGTCCTCGAGACGAAGGCCGACGACGCCGACGCGCTCCACAAGGCGGCCGAGGAGGTCCAGAAGGCGAGCTACAAGGTGGCCGAGGCGCTCTACAAGTCCGCGCCGGCCCCCGAGGCGGGCGGCCCGGCCGGCGCGCCGTCCCAGGGCGCAGGCAAGCCCGCGGACGACGTGATCGACGCCGAGGTGGTCGACGAGAAGAAGTGACGTCGTGACGGGTGCGCGAGACGGTTCCGGGCGCGGGAAGGGCCGGCGCGACGAGTACGTCCTCATCGGCGTCGTCGCCGAGCGCTTCGGGGTCCATCCCCAGACGCTCCGCCTCTACGAGCGGGAGGGCCTCATCCGGCCCCCCCGCTCGTCGGGGAACACGCGCCTCTACGACCGCGAGACCGTCGAGCGGCTCGAGATCATCCTGACGCTCACGCGCGACCTGGGCGTGAACCTCGCGGGCGTGGAGGTCATCCTCGACCTCCGCGCCCGCCTCTCCCGCATGGAGGGCGAGGTCGAGCGCGTCATGGACGCGTTCCGCGCGATGGCGGCGGATCACGCGGCGCGCACGGCCGGCCGTCCCGTGCCGCCCCAGAACGCCCTCGCCCTCAGGCCGAACGCCCCTCTCGTCCGCCGGCCGGGCTGAGCCCCTTCCCCGGGCCCGCTCCCCGCCGGACGCCTGCCGGGATACGATCAACGGCAAGTGAACCGCAGGCGGACCGACGACGATTCGGGTCTTCTCCGGAGGTATCTCGAGGAGATCTCGAAGTACCCGCCTCTCCCGGCGGAGAAGGAGAAGGAGCTCGCCCGCATCATCCAGGATCGCTTCTCCTCCGACGCGAAGCGGAAGGAGGCGATCGACGAGCTCGTCCGGGCGAACCTCCGCTTCGTCGTCTACCACGCCAAGGGGTTCCACTCGCCCGACGTGCCGTTCATCGACCTGATCAACGAGGGGAACATCGGCCTGATCCAGGCCGCCAAGCGCTTCGACGCCGACCGGGGCGTGAAGTTCATCACCTACGCCGTCTGGTGGGTGCGCCAGGCCATCTCCCACGCGCTCGCCGAGCAGGCCGGGACGATCCGCATCCCGCACAAGCAGGCCGGCCACCAGCTGAAGGCGGTCCGGGCCCGGGACGAGCTCCAGAAGCTGCTCGGGCGCGACCCGACCCACGAAGAGATCGCCGAACGGACCGGGCTCGACCCGGGCACGGTGGAGATCCTCCTCGCGGTGTCGCGGAACACCGAGTCGCTCTCGCAGGGAGTCGGGAGCGACGAGCAGGAGCGGACGCTCGAGGACGTCCTCGAGCAGACGATGGTGTCGGCCGCCGACGAGGACATGCTCCGCCGCGCGACGACCGAGCAGGCGCGCGACATCCTCGGCGACCTGAAGCCGAAGGAGCGGGCGGTGATCTGCCGCCGCTTCGGGATTCCGGAGGACGGGAGCGACGGCGAGCGCGAGCCGATGACGCTCCAGGAGATCGGCGCGGAGCTGAAGCTCTCCCGCGAGAGGGTGCGGCAGATCGAGGCCCAGGCCCTCCAGCGGCTGCGGCGGGGAGGCAAGACGCGTCGCCTCATGTCCGTCCTCCGCTGACGCGCCGCCCCGCGACCCCTACAATCCCCGGCGTGGACGAGCCCATCGTCACCGAGACCGGAACGTGCCCCCTCTGCCTCGGCTTCGGGCGGCTCGAGCGCCCCGACGGCTCGACCGTCCCCTGCGACTGCCGGGCCGACGACATCGTCAAGGCCCGGAGGACCGCCGCGCGGATCCCGGAGCGCTACCGGAACTGCCGGCTCCAGAACTTCAAGGACCTCCAGAACGAGTCGCTGAAGAAGGCGAAGGCCGTCGCGAAGCGCTTCGTCGACCACTGGCCCGCCGTCGACGCCGGGCTCCTCATCACGGGGCCCGTCGGCGTCGGGAAGACCCATCTCGCCGTCGCCATCCTGAACGAGCTCGTCGACACGAAGGGGGCCTCCGTCCTCTTCTGCGACTTCTCCGACCTCCTCGACCGGATCCAGGCCAGCTTCTCCCGCTCGAACGACGAGAACCAGGACGACATCGTCGCCCCTTACCGGGACGCGAACCTGCTCGTCCTCGACGAGCTCGGTGCGCGACGACCGTCCGACTGGGTCCGGGAGATCCTCTACGGCCTCCTGAACACGCGATACAACCGCGGCCGGATCACGATCCTGACGACGAACTTCGGCGACGAGCCCGACGCCCGGGGCGGTGAGACTCTCGAGACGCGGATCGGCGCGCCGGTCAGGAGCCGCCTCTGGGAGATGACCCAGCTCGTCTCCGTGAGCGCCGAGGACTTCCGCAAATCGCATCGTGCGAAGGCCTTCGGCTGATTCGATGACGAAGCGGCTCCCGTTCGCGGCCGCCCTCCTTACGGCGGCGCTGCTTCCGGCCTGCTCGCCGAAGCCGGAGCCGGTCACGGGCCTTCCCCCCGTCCCGAAGCCGATCTCCGCTCCGACTCCACCGCCCGTCCCCGCCTCGACGCCTGCCGCCGAGACGCCGGCGTTCCGCGAGGTCCCCGAGCCCCGCCTCGACGTCGGCGTCGCGGTCGAGCGCGCTTCCTACGCCCTCCCCGCGGGCGACTGGCTCCTTCGCGAAGGGGGCGTCGTCCGTCGAGTCCTCGGCACCGTGGCCGTGAGGCCCGCCACCGCGCCGGCCCCGACCGGCGCCGCCACGTTCCAGGTGCAGGCGGGCTCCTTCGCGGGAAAAGAGGCCGCCGCGGCCGAGGCGGCCCGGCTCGGCGCCCTCCTGGGGCTTCCCTCGTCGGTGGCCGAGGCCG
>CAZNSS010000395.1:0-4233 GCA_964575465.1 uncultured Holophagales bacterium
GCCCTCGGCGCCGTGGCGCTCGGCCCGGTCTACGAGAGGCTCGGGTTCGCCGCAGTGAACCTCGTCGGGGCGGCGGGCATCGTCGCGTCTGCGGTGCTCGCCGCGGCGGCGCGGCGCGCGCCGGAGGACGGGGCCGGGAATCCGGCGCCCTCTCCGGTACGTTAGGGCCTCCGATGAACGTTCCCTCGATCGCCCTCCTCTTCGGCACCCTCCTCGTCCTGACCGGCATCGGTGGCTTCGCCGCATTCCAGAGCCCCACGGCGCTCATCCCGGCCGGATTCGGCGTCCTCCTCGGGATCTGCGGCCTCGTCGCGCGGAAGGAGCACCTGCGGCGGCACGCCATGCACGCGGCGGCCGCCGTCGCGCTCGTCGGATTCGTCCCGTCCGTCCCGGGGCTCCTCGGGATCCCGGCGCTCCTCGCGGGCGAGGCAGCCCGCCCGGCCGCGGTCGTCCTCCGGAGCGTGATGGCGATCCTCTGCGCCGGGTTCCTCGTCGTTGCCATCCGGTCGTTCGTCGCGGCGCGGAGAGAGCGGTCCGCCGGCTGAGCTTCGCCTTCCCGGCCCTAGAATGGCCGGGAGGCTCCCTTTGTCCGTTCCCTCACCGAGCCGTCTCGGCCCGTACGAGATCGTCGGCTTCCTCGGCGCCGGCGGGATGGGGGAGGTCTATCGCGCCCGCGACCGGAGGCTCTCTCGCGAGGTGGCGGTCAAGGTCCTCCCGAAGGAAGTCCTCCGCGACTCGGACGGTTTCGCCCGGTTCGTCGAGGAGGCCCGCGCGGCCTCGGCGCTGAACCACCCCGGGATCGTCACGGTCCACGACTTCGGCGAGGAGGACGGACAGCCGTTCCTCGTCATGGAGATCGTCGAGGGCGAGAACCTTCGGCAGCGGCTCGCGCGCGGCCTCGTGCCGTCGAGGGAGACCGCGGGGCTCGGCGTGCAGATCGCCGAGGCGCTCGCCGCGGCTCACGAGCGCGGGATCGTCCACCGCGACCTCAAGCCCGAGAACGTCGTCGTGACGCCCGAGGGGCGCGCGAAGATCCTCGACTTCGGCCTCGCGCGGCGCTCTCCGCCGAGGGCCACCCGGCCGGGCGACACGGTCGAGACGCGCCTCAGGGACACCGCTCCGGGGTTCGTCGTCGGGACCGTCGACTACATGTCGCCGGAGCAGGTCCGCGGCGACCCGGTAGACGGGCGCTCCGACGTCTTCGCGCTCGGCGCCGTCCTCTTCGAGCTCCTCTCGGGGCGTCCCCCGTTCTCCCGCGCGACCCCGGCCGACACGATGGTCGCGGTCCTGACGGACGATCCGCCGGACCTCTCGGGGATCGTGCCTGTCGTCGCTCCCGGCCTCGAGCGGCTCGTGAGGCGGTGCCTCGAGAAGGCCCCGGCGCTGAGGTTCCAGTCGGCACGCGACGTCGCCTTCGCCCTCGAGGCCGTCGGGGCGGCGAGCGTGTTCCGGACGACCGCGGCGGGACCGGCCGTCGTCCGGCCACGACGCCGGGGACTCGTGGCGGCCGTCGCCGTGGGCGTCGCGCTCCTCGCCGCCGCACTCGTCGGCGCGGGATGGCGGGCGGGGCGCTCGGGGGCGCCGCCGGGTCCTCCCGGGCTGACCCGCCTCACCTTCTCCCGCGGGACGATCCGGTCCGCCCGCTTCGCGCCGGACGGGAAGACCGTCGTCTTCGGCGCGGCGTGGGAAGGGGCGCCGATCCGCCTCTTCGTCGCGCAGCCGGGAAGCCCGGAACCGCAGCGGGCCGCGCGCCCCGACGCCGACGTCCTCTCGGTGTCGGCCTCGGGAGAGATGGCCCTGTGCGTCGGACGTCGATACCGCTCGCTCTTCGAGGCGTCGGGGACGCTCGCGCGGGCCCCCGTCGGAGGGCGCGCGCCGCGTGAGGTCCTCGAGGCGGTCCGCGAGGCCGACTGGGCCCCGGACGGCGAGACGCTCGCCGTCGTGAGGGACGTCGACGGGAAGACGCGGCTCGAGATGCCGATCGGCACCGTCCTCTTCCAGACCGACGGGTGGGTGTCCCACCCGCGCGTCTCCCCGGGGGGCGATCGCGTCGCCTTCATCCACCACCCGCTCCGGTGGGACGACCGGGGCTCGGTGACCGTCGTCCGCGGCAGGGAGCCCGTCACTCTGGGCGGAACCTGGCAGAGCGCCGGCGGTCTCGCGTGGTCCCCTTCGGGAAAGGAGATCTGGTACACGGCGGCGCCGGCGGGCGCGGGCCGCGAGCTGCGTGCCGTCGACCTCTCCGGCCGCGACCGGCCGCTCCTGCGCGTCTCGGGGAACCTGACTCTCCACGACGTGTCCCGCGAGGGGCGCGCCCTCGTCTCCGACGACAAGTGGCGGCGGCGGGTCTTCTACCGCGCCGCCGGGGCCGCGCGCGACGTGGAGCTCTCCTGGCTCGACTGGACCTATCCACGGGGGGTCTCCGGCGACTGGTCGCGCCTGCTGTTCGACGAGCTCGGCGACGGGGGCGGTCGCGACTACGCGATCTACATCCGTACGACCGACGGAGGCCCCGCGACGCGCCTCGGGCGGGGCAACGCGCTCGCGCTCTCGCCGGACGGGAAGTGGGTCCTCTCGGCGACCGTCGACTCCCCCGCGAAGCTCGTCCTGCTTCCGACGGGAGCCGGGTCTCCTCGCGCGCTCCTCTCCGGCACCCTCGACCACCGGGTGGCGAGCTGGCTCCCCGACGGGCGACACATCGTCTTCGGCGGGGGCGAGCCCGGCACGCCGGCCCGGCTCTACGTCCAGGACCTCGACGGAGGCTCTCCCCGCCCGATCAGCCCGAACGGGGTCGTCTTCGCGGCCGGTGCGGCCCTCCCGGTTTCCCCGGACGGGCGCTTCGTCCTGACGTCGAGCGGCGAAGGCTCGACGTCGGTCCAGCCGCTCGACGGGGGGCCGGCGGCAGCGGTTCCGGGACTCCTCCCGGAGGAGCGCGTCGTGGGCTGGGCAAACGGCAACGGGCTCTTCGTCGTCTCCTCGTCGGGCCTTCCCGCCCGCCTCTTCCGCCTCGACCCGGGTACCGGCGCCCGCCTTCCCCAGGCCGAGATCTGGCCTGCGGACCCGGCGGGGGTGGCCGCGGTCGGCCCGATCCTCGTCCGGCCCGACGGGCAGGCCCTCGTCTACGGCTGCCCCCAGATCCTCTCGGATCTCTACGTCGTCGAAGGGCTGCGCTAGCCGCACCGGTCCTGAAGGGGCGCGCGGCGGAAGGAGCGTCCCGAATCGGGCGGCTCGGACCTTCCCGGGCGCCCGAAACGGTGTAGCGTTGCCGGCGTGAGGCTCGCGAGCGCGGCCCTCGAGACGCCGGTGGGGCGGCTCCTCGCCGTCGTCTGGGACGGCCGCCTCTGCACGCTGACCTTTGACGCCGACGCGCCCTCCACGCGCAAGCACCTGCTCGCGCGCTTCGGGACGGATCTCTTCCCGGCGCACCGCGACGCCGGCGGCATCCCCTCGCGCCTGCGCGCCTACTTTCGCGGCGACCTCGAGGCGCTCGACCCGGTCGAGGTCGACCTGGCGGGGACGCCGTTCCAGGAAAGGGTCTGGGCCGAGCTCCGGAAGATCCGTGCCGGGACGACCCGCGCCTACGCGGACGTGGCCGCCGCGATCGGCGAGCCGAAGGCGCTCCGCGCCGTGGGGATGGCGGCCTCGCTGAACCCGGCCGTCATCGTCGTCCCGTGCCACCGGGTCCTCGCGCGCGACGGGAGCCTCCACGGCTTCTCCGGCGGCATCGAGAGGAAGCGCTGGCTCCTCGTCCACGAGGGGGCGCTCCTGGCCTGAGCCGGGGCGACGGTAGAATCCCTCGCCCGGGCGCGGCCCGCCCGGATTCCCACTTAGGAGTTTCACGAAATGAAGAGCTCGATCCGCACGGCGTTCGCCGCCCTCGTCCTCTCCGCCCTGGCCACGTCCCCGGCCCTCGCCGCGACGAAGTACGGCAAGGCCCTCACGGCCGCCACCCCCGTGAAGGTCTCCGAGCTGCTGGCGAAGCCCGACGCGTACGTCGGAAAGGTCGTGAAGGTCGAGGGTCTCGTCACCGAGGTCTGTCCCAAGCGCGGCTGCTGGATCAACGTCGCGGGCGACAAGGAGTTCCAGACGATCCGGGTGAAGGTCGAGGACGGCGTCATCGTCTTCCCCCTCACCGACAAGGGGAAGAAGGTCGTCGCCGAGGGGACGTTCTCGAAGACGGAGCTGACGAAGGAGCAGGCGCTCGAGCGGGCGAAGCACCACGCCGAGGAGACG
>CAZNSS010000396.1:0-4233 GCA_964575465.1 uncultured Holophagales bacterium
AGCTCGACGGACCAGATCCTCGAGCGGGTCCTCAACAACCTCGCCGCCTCGACGCAGGCCGAGCACGATGCCGCCGGGAGCTACCGCGTCGCGACGTTCCTCGCCGCGCTCCGCCCGCTCTCGCCGGAACGGACGCTCCAGAAGGCGATGACCGCGGCCGCGGTGGGCGTCACCGACGAGGCCGCGACGGGTTTCGCCGCCGTCATCGAGCGCTTCCCCGACTCGCCCGAGGCCGAGCGCGCCTCGCAGGGTCTCGACTCGCTCGCGGGCGGGCACACCGTCAACTGACGGGCGCCGTCCCGGCAGGGGCTCCGCTTCAGCGAATCGCTGCCGCGTTCGCCGGCGCGGGCTCGAAAAGCGCGTCCGGGAGCTGAGCCTTCTCCGCGTCGAGGTATTCGACGACGGTCGTCCCGGCGCGGAGCGCGTCGACGATCGTCATCCGCGTCACCGTCGGGACGCCGCGGAGCGTCCCCCACTCGTCGAACGTCGCCTCCCGCGCCGTCTTCCCCGAGGGGAGGAGGAAGACGACCTTCCGGGTCCGCCCCTCCGCCCGGTCGATCCAGACACGCAGGACCGGGAAGGCCGGGTCGCGCCCCTTCTTCCCCGTCAGCCGCAGGACGTCGCACGCCCTCCCGCCGAACGTGTCGCTCCTCTCGACGACCGCGTCGTAGTCGTCGACGAAGCGGGTCCTCGCGACGTCGGCCACCGCGAAGCCTCCCGTCACCCGGTGGCTGCGCGGGACCTTGATCGGGTTCTTCGTCCCGGGAAGGACGAGCCAGGCGTCCTTCCCGTTCACGACGAGGACCTTTCCCCTGTCCTCCGGCGCGAGGAACTCGATCCGGATCTTCTCCGGTCCCTTCACGAGGACGGCGAAGTCCCCCGCGAAGGAGGCGGCACCGGGCCGCGACGTCGAGACGCGGAGCTTCATCCGCGCCTCCGAGAGCGCCGTTCGGGGCGCGTCGGCGCGCGCGAGGATCGCGGCGGCGTCCCCGCCCTCGCTCCTCGCCCGGGGCGCGGCCGCCAGGAGGAGGAGGGCGAAGACGAGGAGGACGAGCCCGGCCACGAGCCGCCGGTCAGACATGGGCCAGCGCCTCCACCGGGTCGAGGCGGGCCGCGCGCCGCGCCGGCCACCAGGAGGCGGCGAGGAGCGTCGCCGTCATCAGGACGAAGCCGACGACGAAGGCGAGAGGGATCAGCTCCACGTGGAGGACTCCCCCGCTCGTCGCGCCGGGAGGCGGCGGAAGGGTGATGCGCGCGGCGTTGATCGCCGCGCGGATCAGGAGCGAGACCGCGGCTCCCGCGGCCGAGCCGCCGAGCCCCATCAGGAGCCCCTCGGCGAGGAAGAGACCTCGCACCTGCCGGCGCTCCATCCCGATGGCGAGGAGCGTCCCGATCTCCCGCGTCCGCTCGAAGACCGACATCGTCATCGTGTTCGCCGAGGCGAGGACCACGACCGTGGCGAGGACGAGCCCCGTGAAGAGGAAGATCGCGGCGTAGAGCCTCCGGACGGCGACGTAGAACGGTGCGCCTTCGATCCACGTCTTCACGCTCGCCTCGACGCCGTCGCGGTGAAGTCGGGCGCGGAGCGCGCCGGCGGCCTTCTCCAGGTCGATTCCCGGCTTCAGCGTCACGGCGATCGTCGTCGCCTTGCCCTCGGCCTTCAGGAGCCGCGCGGCCGGGGCGTAGGGAAGGAAGAGGATCCGGTCGTCGAGCTCCTTGATCGGCCAGCGCAGGATCGCGACGACGGTCGCGTCGAAGGCGTTCAGAGCGCCGTCGGGCGTCGTCGTCATCACGGTGACGAGGTCCCCGGTCTTCACGCCGAGGGAGCGGGCGAGCCCGCCGCCGAGCATCACCTCGTCGGCCTCGGGGTCCGCGAGGAAGGTCCCCTCCGCAACCGCTTCCGCCGCGAGGGTCGCCTTCTTCTCGAGCGCGGGAACGGTCCCCGTCCCCATGTAGCCGACGCTCCGCTCGCCGTGGGCCACGAGGCCGAAGAACGTGAGGCGGGGCATGGCGAGGAGGACGTCGGGGCTCGTGGCGACGCTTCGGGTCAGCTCCTCGGCACGGTCGAGGAGGAGCGTCGCGGCCTCCTCGTCGGTCTTCTCCGCCGCGGCGGCGCTGAGGACCCGCAGGTGGCCGCCCTGGCCCCGGATCGTGATGTCCTTCAGGCCGCGGAAGGTCTGGGCCACGAAGCCGGCGGTCATCGTGGCCGCGACGAATCCGACGACGACGATGCTCCCCGTGAGGGCCGTCCGGCGCCGGTGCCGGAGGAGGTTGCGCGCCGCGAGGCGCCACCAGCGGAGGCTCACGCCGCCCTCCCGGAGGTCTCGTCGGCGGTGATCCGGCCGTCGACGAGGCGGATCCTCCTCGGGACCCGCTCGACGATTCGCGGGTCGTGACTCGAGAAGAGGAAGGCGATCCCCTTCTCAGCGTGGAGGGCGTCGAAGAGATCGAGGAGGTGCGCGGCGGTCTCCGAGTCGAGCGAGGCGGTCGGCTCGTCCGCGAGGACGAGGGCCGGCTCGCCGACGATCGCCCTCGCGACGGCCACGCGCTGCCGCTGGCCGCCCGACATCGCGTCGGGGCGGCGCCCTTCCATCCCGGAGAGACCGACGGACGCGAGGGCCTTCCGCGAGCGCTCCCGACACTCCGCCTCGGGGAGGCCGCGGATCCAGAGCGCGAGGGCGACGTTCTCCCCGGCCGACAGGACCGGGACGAGCTGGTGCGACTGGAAGACGAAGCCGAGCTTCTCCCGCCGGAGGCGCGCGCGCCCCCGGTCGTCGAGGCCCGACACGTCCTCGCCGAGGAGCTCGAGCCGCCCCGCGTCGGGCCGGTCGAGGAGGCCGAGGAGGTTCAGGAGGGTCGTCTTCCCGCTCCCCGAGGGGCCCGCAAGGACGGCGAGCTCCCCCCTCCCGAGCGCGAGCGTCGCCTCGCGGACTCCCACGACGCGCTCCTCCCCCGCCGCGTAGATCCGCGTGAGGCCGGCGGCGGAAAGGAGAGGGGCCGTCACGCGCGGCGCCGGAGACGTCCGGCGACGACGCCCGCGAAGAAGAGGAGCGTGCCGGTGAGGATGATCGCCGCGCCCGACGGGACGTCGAGCGCGACGGAGAGGAGGAGGCCGCCGAGGACCATCGCGAGCGCGGCGGCGATCGAGCCGAGGAGGAAGCCCGGCCACCGGGCCGTGAGCGACCGTGCGACGGCGCCCGGGAGGACGAGGAGGGCCGAGACGAGGAGGATCCCGACGACCTTCAGGGCGACGACGACCGTCAGCGCGAGGAGGACGAGGACGAGGAGGCGCATGCGCCCGACGTCGACGCCCGCCGCGAAGGCCCCGTCCTCGTCGACCGAGGCGAGGAGGAGCGGCCGGAAGTAGAGGGCGAGGAGAACGAGGACGAGGGCCGAGGCGGCGACGAGCGCGACGAGGTCCTTCGGGTCGACCGTCAGGATGTTTCCGAACATGAGGCCGAAGAGGTCGACGTTCGTCTCGAGAAAGCTGATCGCCACGACGCCGACCGCCATCGCCGCCACGGTGAAGACGCCGACGGCCGTGTCCTCGGTCAGGTCCCCCTCTCCGGAGGCCTTCGCCGTCGCGAGCGCGACGCCGAGGGCCGCCACGAGCGCCCCGAGACCGGGCGGAGCCCCGACCAGCGCGGCCAGCGCGACCCCGCCGAAGGCGGCGTGGGAGACGCCCGACCCGACGAACGCGAGGCGACGGAGGACGACGAAGAAAGAGAGGGCGCCGCAGACGAGCGCGACGACGAAGCCGGCCGCGAGCGCGCGCTGGAAGAACGGGAACGCGAGGAACTCGATCACGCGCGGCTCTCCTCGACGAGGCGGCCGTCGATCCGGAAGACCGCGTCGGCGCCCCCCATGGCGTCGCTGTCGTGCGTGACGTAGACGATCGTCCTCCCGGCCGCGACCTCCTCGGCGACGAGCCGGCGGAGCGTCTTCATCCCTTCCGCGTCGAGGGCGGTGTCGGGCTCGTCGAGGAGGAGGAGCGCGGGCGTCCCGGCGATCGCGCGGGCCAGGAGGACCCGCTGCCTCTGGCCCCCGGAGAGCCGCCCGACCGGGCGCGTGGCGAGGTCGTCGGCGAGCCCGGCGCGGGAGAGCGCCCGGCGGGCTTCGTCCTCCACGGCGCGCGACATCCCGAAACCGGGTCCCGGCGAGAGGGCGAGGCCGACGAGGTCGAGCCCCGAGACGGGCGCCTGCGGGGAGAGGGTCGAGCGCTGCGGGAGGTAC
>CAZNSS010000397.1:0-2774 GCA_964575465.1 uncultured Holophagales bacterium
GCGGTGAAGAGGATCAGGTCGCCGCGCTTGACGCGCCCGTCCCGCGACGCCTCGTCGAGGGCGATCGGGATCGACGCGGCGCTCGTGTTTCCGTAGCGCTCGATGTTCACGATGCAGCGCTCGCGAGGGATCCCGAGCCGCTCGCCGACGGCCTGGATGATCCTGTCGTTCGCCTGGTGCGGGACGAGCCACGAGACCTCGCCCGGCTCGAAGCCGCTCTCGTTGAGGACGTCCTTGCAGACGTCGACCATCGACCGGACGGCGATCTTGAAGGTCTCCCCGCCCATCATCTTGATGAACGGGAGCCGCCGCTCGAGCGTCTCCGGCCGGTTCGGCGGGTTCGAGGAGCCTCCTCCCGGCATCTGGATGAAGCAGGCCCCCTCCCCGTCGCTCCGGATCGTCGAGGCGAGGACGCCCCGGTCCGATTTCGTCGCGCGGAGGAGCGTCGCGCCGGCGCCGTCGCCGAAGAGGACGCACGTCGCCCGGTCGGTGTAGTCGGTGTAGCGCGTCAGGAACTCGGCGCCCACGAGGAGGATGTTCTTCGCCTTCCCCGCCTGGATCAGGCCGTCGGCGATGTGGAGCCCGTACAGCCAGCCGGAACAGCCGGCGTTCTGGTCCCACGCGGCCGCCTTCTTGGCCCCGAGCTTCTGCTGGACGAGGCACGCCACCGCCGGGATCGGCTGGTCCGGGGTCACGGTGGCGATCAGGACGGCGTCGAGGTCCTTCGCCGCGACGCCCGCGCTCTCGAGGGCCTGCGCCCCCGCCGCGACGCAGAAGTCGGAGAGGGTCTCCCCCTCGGCCGCCATGTGCCGCTCGCGAACCCCGGTCCGCGTCGTGATCCACTCGTCCGACGTCTCGACGAGCTTCTCGAGATCGGCGTTCGTCAGGACCTTCCCGGGTACGGCCCGGCCCGTGCCGGCGATGGCGGCGTGGAACATCTTCCGTCTCCTTTTCTCAGCGGACGGGTGTCAGGGGCCCCAGCTCGCGTGCCTTCGCGCGGATCTTCTCCGGGATTCTGCGCCTCGCGTACTCCTGAAGGGACTTGATCCCGTTCCTCACGGCGTGGGCGTTCGAGCTGCCGTGCCCGATCAGGACCGCCCCCCTGATGCCGAGGAGCGGCGCGCCGCCGTACTCGGTGTAGTCGAGGCGCTTCTTGAACGACCGGAACGCGTCCCGCGTCAGGAGGAAGCCCATCGAGGCCTGCAGGCTCCGGGTGATCTCCTGCTTCAGCGCCTCCTCGACGAGCTTCGCGAGGCTCTCGGAGACCTTCAGGACGACGTTGCCCGTGAAGCCGTCGGTGACGACGACGTCGACGTCGACGTTTCCGCCGTAGACGTCGCGCCCCTCGCAGTTGCCGACGAAGTTGAGGCCCGATTTCCGGAGGAGTCCGAAGACCTCCCGCGTCGTGCCGGTCCCCTTCTCCTCTTCCTCGCCGACGGAGAGGAGGCCGATCTTCGGCCGGGCGATGCCGAGGACCTCCTGCGCGTAGAAGTGCCCCATCAGCGCGAACTCGAGGTAGTTCTCCACGCGGCAGGAGACGTTCGCCCCGACGTCGAGGAGGAGCCTGCGGCGGCCGAGACCCGGGAGGACCGCGGCGAGCGCAGGCCGGTCGATCCCCTCCACGACGCCGAGCGCGGCGCGGGCCGTGACCATCGCCGCCCCGGTGTGCCCAGCGGTGAAGAAGCCGTCGGCCTTGCCGTCCTTCACGAGCTCCGCGGCGACCCGGACCGAGGCCCGGGGCTTCTTCCGGAGGGCGGTCGTCGAAGGTTCGTCGAACCCGACGACCTCCTCCGCCTCCACGACCGAGAGGCGGCTCCCGCGGTAGCTCGTGGCCCTCAGGATCGGCTCGATCTCGCGCCGGCGCCCGACCAGGAAGAGGTCGAGGCCGAAGTCGACGGCGGCCGCGACGGCTCCTTCAACGGTGGCACGGGGGGCGTTGTCTCCCCCCATGGCGTCGACGGCGAGGGTCATTCAGGACGCGACGCGAAGGTCGCGTTCAGGACTTCTGGGTGCCGGCGGCGACTTCGCGGCCGCGGTAGTGGCCGCACTCGGGGCAGACGCGGTGAGGGGTCTTCGTCGCGCCGCAGCTCTGGCACTTCGAGAGGCCGGGCTCCTGGAGGAAGTCGTGCGCCCTCCGCAGGTCGCGGCGGGTCTTGCTGTGTCGGTGCTTCGGATTCGGCATGGCAGTTCACCTCTCGGGATCGTTCGTTTCGGGGAAGCGCCTCGGGGCGTCGCCGCCGGCGCCCGCTTCAGGTCAGGAGCAACTTGAGCTTCGCGAGCCTCTCGTCGCCCTCTTCCCGGCAGTCGCACGGGGTGGTGTTCCGGTCGGCTCCGCAGTGCGGACAGAGCCCCTTGCAGTCGGGCCGGCAGAGCGGCTTCAGGGGGATCTCCAGCTGGAGAAGCTCCTCGACGAGCGGGTCGAACGGGACGATGAAGTCCTCGTACCAGACGACCTCGAGGTCGCCCGCGGTCAGCTCCGTCTCCTCCTCGGTCGGCCGGCGGTGGGCCGGGGCGAAGACCCAGGAGACCTCCCCCCTGCTGGAGAACGGGACCGGGGCGAGGCAGCGCGAGCAGATCGCCTGCCCTTCGACGGAGAGCTCACCCTTGAGGACGAACCCGGGCTCGGCCTTCTGGAGGATCCCCGTGAACTCCACGGGCTCGAGCGACAACAGCTCGGGCCGCTCGAGACGTCCCGTCGGGACCTCGAGGCGATGTGAAAGATTCACGGGCGCCTCCAGCGCCTCTTCCAGATTCAGTTCCATCTCGACCCCCCC
>CAZNSS010000397.1:2874-4231 GCA_964575465.1 uncultured Holophagales bacterium
GATTCACGGGCGCCTCCAGCGCCTCTTCCAGATTCAGTTCCATCTCGACCCCCCCACGCGGAGGGCCGGTGAATATATCACGCGCCCCCGGAGCGCCGCCCCGGCCCGGAAGCGGCCCTTCCGCGGCCCGGGACGGGGCTTTCGCCGCGATACGATCCGCCGGATGCGCATCGCCGTCGACGCCCGCTCGCTCTCGGGCGAGAGGACCGGCGTCGGCCGGACGCTCGAGGGGCTCTACGGAGCGCTCACGCGACTCTACCCCGGAGACACCGTCGTCTTCCTTTCCCCCCGCCCCGTCGTCCTTCCCACCGCCCTCGAGGGGAAGGTCGAGGTTCGTCCCCCCGTCCGCCCCCGCGTCCCGGGGACCGTCTGGCTCCAGACCGCCGCGGCCCTCGAGGCGCGGAGGGCCGGGGCCGACCTCTTCCACGGTCCCCTCGGCGTCCTGCCGTTCGCCTCCCTCCTCCCGGGCGTCGCGACCGTCCACGACCTGACGCCGCTCCTCTTTCCGGAGTGGCACGACCGGAAGAACGTCGCCGGCTTCGCCCCGTTCCTCGCCTCGACCGTCCGGCGGGCCGCCCGGATCGTCTGTGTCTCCCGGGCGACGCGGGACGACCTCCTCCTCGCCTGCCCGGAGGCGACGGGAAAGGCCTTCGTCGTCCCGAACGGCCTCGTCCCCGGTCCGGAGCCGGCCGCCGGGCCGCCTCGCCCCCGTCCGTACGTCCTCTCGATCGGCACCCTCGAGCCGCGGAAGAACCACGCGAGGCTCGTCGCGGCCATGGAGTCGATCTGGGACCGGCGTCCCGGTTTCCCCGACCTCGTCCTGGCGGGGGGATCGGGCTGGGGGATGCCCGGGTTCGGGGAGAGGATCGCGCGCTCGCGCCACGCGGGACGGATCTCACGGCCCGGCTGGGTCGCGCCCGCCGAGGCGGCAGCGCTCCTCAGGGGCGCCCGCCTCCTCGCCTACCCGAGCCTCTACGAGGGCTTCGGCCTCCCTCCGCTCGAGGCGATGGCCGAGGGAATCCCCGTCGTCGCATCGTCCTCGTCCTCCCTCCCGGAGGTCGTCGGAGACGCGGGCCTCCTCCCCGATCCGCTCGACACCGCGGCCATCGCCGCCGCGATCGAACGGGCGAACGACGACGAGGCGTTCCGCGCCCAGGCGCGGCGGCGGGGCCCCGAGAGGGCGAGGCTCTTCACCTGGGAGGGCGCGGCGCACGCCACGCGCGCCCTGTTCGTCGAGGCGATGGCGTGAGACGCCTCCGGGTCGCCCTCGACGCGCGCAAGCTGCGCGACTTCGGGATCGGGACCTACGTCCGGGGCCTCCTCGGCGCCGCCGCGGCGCGCGGCGCGCACGACCTCG
>CAZNSS010000398.1:0-4223 GCA_964575465.1 uncultured Holophagales bacterium
CCAGCTCCGCGTCCGGCGAGGCGAACGACTCCGGCTCGAGGGGAGGGAGGTCCAGGCCTGCCGCGGACTCGAACGCCGCCGGCAGCGGAAGCTCGGGGAGCGCGTCGGCGGGCGGGGGCGGGATCGAAGGCAGGCCGCCGGCTTTCGGGGCGGGGCCGGTGGCCGGCCTGCGGATCGACGCCAGGAGGTCGTCCGGGAGGAGCGACTCCGGCTTCGCGAGCGGCTTCGGCCTGGGAGTCGGCTTGGCCTTCTGTCCGAGCAGGTCCAGCTCGACGTCCTCGGGCCGGACGGCCTTGACCTTCTTCCTGGGCGCTGCCGGGCCCTTTCGGCCGAGATCGAGCAGGTCCTCGGCGGAGAGCCGCGGCCTCGGCGTCGGGTGACCCTCCGGTACGCCGGAGGGAGCCGGAGTGGCGGGCTGGGGGGGCTCGGGAGCGGCGTGAATCTCCACGACGGGCTCGAGCCCCTCCGGGACGGGCGCCGGGGTCTCGAACCACGCTTCGGGCGCGGCAGGCGGCGGCTCGACCCCGACCGGCTCCGGAGCGAAAGGAAGCGGCGTGGCGATCGGCGAGATGACCTCGGTGAGCGGCTCCTCGAACTCCGCCGGAAGGGTCTGCCGGACCTCCGGCGCCTCCGCCTCTCCCGGCAGGGCCGCTTCCGCCAGCTCGAGCCCGGCCTCATCGAACGCCTCCGGAGCGGCCCGTGGAGCCGCTTCCGCGAGCTCCTCGACAAGCGTGACGGCCCCCTCGGCGGCGAGCTCCGCGGCAGCGTGAACCTCCTCGGGGGGGACCTCGGCCTCTTCCCTGACGGGCTCCGCCTCCGGGACCTCGCGGAGCGCCTCGCCGAGGAGCGCCTCGAGGCCACGGATCCGGTCCTCGCGGCCCTCCTTCGCGTAGGCCTCGGCGAGGATCATCGCGTGAGCGCGGGCCGGCTCGCGGTCTCCGTGCTCGAGGTGGATCTCGAAGAGGCGCTCACGGATGCGGAGGTTCCCCGGTGCCTTCTCGAGCCAGGGGGCGAGCTGGTCGACCGCCTTTTCGAGAAGGCCGTACCTGCGAAAGACGTCGGCCTCGACGAGAGCGTCCTCGAGCTCCGTGTCGGCCGAGACGGGGCGCGGGAAGGCCCCCGAGACGCCAAAGGCCTCCTCCTGCTCGACGACGGGCGGCTCGGCCGGCGGGAGAATCGTGGAAGGCCATGCGACCTCGGGAAGCTCCATCGAGGCGGCGGGTGGAATCTGGAAGGAGGGCTCACCCGCCGGGAGTGCGGGACCGAAGCCCTCCGGGGCCGCGAGCGAGAGGTCGAAGGCGGTGAGGTCGGGCGCCTGCGGCACCGTCGCCTGTGGGAGCTCGGCTCCGGCCTGCAGGTCTTCGATCTCCTCCAGGTCGAAGGAGGCCCCGGGGGGCGCCATCTGCACCGCCTCGGCATGGCTCGCCTCGTAGGCCTCGAGGGCTTCCCTCGCAGACAGGGAGTTCCACGCCGGCTCGGCCTCCTCCTCGGTGGTAACGGGGATCGGCGCCGAGAGCCCGCGCGGCGGCGTCGGTGGCGCTACCTCGGCCCTCTCGACGGGCGTTGGCTCCGGGGCTGCCTCGACCACCTCCACCTCGTCGAGGTCGAACTCGAACTCCTGCGCGGCTTCCAGGGTCTCCCGCGCAGGGGCCGGTGCGGGAAGCGGTTCAGGCTCGCGGGCCGGCGCGCCCTCGAACCCCGAGAGGGTGACCTCCATCTTGCGCTCGAGGCTGGGCGGCGGGACCCGCCCCGGAGAGACCGTGGCCGCGCCCGCCTGGGGCTCGAGCTGGGAGAGACGCGCCCGGAACTCGGCGTTGTCGGGCTGGAGGCGCGAGCAGTGCCGGAGGAGGTCCGCGGCCTCGGCGAGCTTCCCCTTCTTCCGGTACAGCTCCGCGAGGGCCGACCGGAACGGCAGGGCGGTAGCCTCGTCGCCGGTGCCGGCGGCGATGTCGACGATCTTCTTGACGAGGTCGTCGAGGTCGGGCGCGGCCCTCGCGATGGGGACGAGGAGGCCGAGCGCCTTCTTCGCCTCCCCTTTCCGCACGGCGGCGTCGGCGAGGGGAGCGGCCGCCGCCCACGCGAGGTCCGGCCGACGGCCCTTCAGCTGGATCTTCACCACGGCCGCGAGGGCGTCCTCGTTGTCGGGCTCGACGGCGCGGGCCTTCTCGGAATAGCTGCGCGCCTCGGCCATGTCGTTCGCGGCGAGGGCGGCCTCGGCGGAGAGGAGGAAGAGAGGCACCGACCTCGGGCTCGCCTCGAGTCCCTTGCGCAGGACGATCCGCGCCTGCTCGACGGAGTTGATCGAGAGGAGGAGCGGGACGAGCGTCTTCAGGATGTCGACGTTGTCGGGCGCGAGCCTGAGCGCCTTCTCGTAGACCCGGATCGCCTCCTCGTGCGCCCCGCGCTCGGAGAGGGCCGCCGCCACGACGCCGTACTCCCGGAGCGCCTCCGGAATCCGCTTGCCCTGCGTGAAGAGGTCGGCGAGCTTGACGTGGAGCTGCAGGTTCTGCGGCTCGATCGCGACCATCTTCTGGTAGATCCCGATCGCCCCCTGCAGGTTGTCCTGCTTGAGGAGGTAGTCGGCGAGGACCTGGTAGTTGCTCTTCGCCTCCATCCAGAGCTGCTGCTTGACGTAGAGCTCTGCGAGCTTCTCGTAGATGTCGAGGCGCGCCGGGTCGAGCTTGTTGATCTTCTTGTACATCGCGATCGCGCGGACGTAGAAGCCGTCCTTGGCGTAGTGCTCGGCGATGCGCAGGAAGAAGGGGATCGACTCGTCGTTCCGTCCGAGCCGGACATAGAGGTCGCCGACCTTGTTCAGGGTGTTGATGTCGGGCGAATCCTCGAGGACCTTGAGGTAGTCCTTCAGCGCCGCATCGGGCTTCCCCTTCTGCAGGGACTTCTCCGCAGAAGCGATGAGGGCTTCCCGCTTGCTGGCCACGGCTGATCTTCGCCCGATTCCTCAGGCCGCCGCAACGGTCGATGCGGTCCGACCCTGAGAAAGAACCCCCGCGAAGGTCAGGCGGTGGTCGGGTGAGGGACCGTGGCGCCTGAGCGCGGCGATGTGGGCCGCGCTCCCGTAGCCCTTGTGCGCGGCGAAGCCGTACCAGGGACGGGCCTCGTCGAGCGCGCGCAGGACGGCGTCACGAGCGGTCTTCGCGAGGACCGAGGCGGCCGCGATGCAGGCGACGGTGGCATCTCCTCGGACGACGGCCCGCTGGGAGACCCCGAGACCCGGGATCGGGAAGCCGTCGACGAGGACGAGATCCGGCCTCGGCCCGGCGGCGAGGCCGTCGAGCGCCCGTCGCATCGCGAGAAACGTCGCCGGTGCGATGCCGAGGTCGTCGATCTCGGCAGCCGAGGCCGAGCCGACTCCCCATGCTGCGGCCACCGAGCGGATCCTCGGCGCGAGGGCCTCGCGGACCTCCGGCGGGAGAGCCTTCGAGTCGTCGAGGCCCGCGATGACGGTTCCGGGGGGAAGCACGACCGCGGCGGCGAAGACGGGGCCCGCGAGGGCCCCTCTTCCCGCTTCGTCGACGCCGGCCACCGCCCGGGCGCCGGTGGCGCGTGCCGCCTCCTCCAATGCGAGGAGGGCGGCGACGCGCTCGCGCTCGGCCGAGAGGGACGATGAGCGCCCGACCCGGTTCTCCGACGCCGCGGCGCGCTTCGACGATCTCGGAGAGCCCGGTCGACGGTCCATCCCTCTCCTCGTCTGGCGGCGCGTCGAGCGCGCCGCCCTGGGGGCACGAGGCCCCGGGGGATCAGGCGTCCCGCTTCTCGGCGATGCGGGCGGCCTTGCCGCGGAGCTTCCTGAGGTAGTAGAGCTTCGCGCGACGGACGACGCCGTGGCGCTCGACCTCGATCTTCTCGAGAACGGGCGAGTGGACGGGGAACGTCCTCTCCACCCCGACTCCCTGGGAGACCTTGCGTACCGTGAAGGTCTCCCGGACTCCGCCGCCGCTCCGGGCGATGACGAGACCGTTGAAGACCTGGATCCGCTCCTTCTCCCCCTCGCGCACCTTGACGTGCACCTTCACGGTGTCGCCGGGGGCGAATGGCGGAATGTCCGCGCGCAGAGCATGGCGTTCCGCCTCGAGCAGCTTGTCCATTTCGAGGAACCTCCGAAGACGTCTTGCCCGTCCCATCCGGAGGGGACACCTTCCCCTCCCCGGATGGACGACCAGAACGCGGATTCTACGGAGTCCGGGCCGGACGGGCAACCCGGG
>CAZNSS010000399.1:0-2082 GCA_964575465.1 uncultured Holophagales bacterium
TCGGCGCAGAGCTGCCCGTCGACTCGCGCCTCGCCGCGGACCTTGACGATGGACCGCTTCATGGCGACGAACTCGACCGTGAAGAGCACCTGGTCTCCCGGGACGACGGGCCGCCGGAAGCGCACCGCATCGAGACCGGCCAGCCGAAGCCTGCGACGGGACGGATCCCCGTTGTCGGTGAGGAGCATGAACGCCCCGACCTGGGCCATCGCCTCGATGAGGAGGACGCCCGGCATCACCGGGTTCCCCGGAAAGTGCCCCTGGAAGAACTCCTCGTTGAAGGTCACGTTCTTCAGGCCGACGACCTTCTTGCCGGGCTCGACCTCGAGGATGCGGTCGACGAGGAGGAAGGGGTACCTGTGCGGAAGGATCCTCAGGATCTCCCGGATTCCCAGGCCTCCGTCGGGTGCGCTGGAGCTCATTCCTTCACCCCCGCGCTCTTCGCCAGCTCCCGGACGAGACGGGCGGTCTCCGGCAGGCGCTTGAGTTCGGCGTTCGCGCGCAGGGCGTCCCTCACGGGCATGTGGGGCGAGCCGAAGACCGCCGCCCCGTCGGGGAGGTCGGAGCTGACGCCGGTCTGCCCCCCGACCTTCACGCCGCGGCCGATCCGGAGGTGCCCTCCCGTGCCGGCCTGTCCGGCGAGGACCGACTGGTCGCCGATGATCGTCGAACCCGCGAGGCCGACCTGCCCGCAGAGAACGACGTGCCGGCCGACGTCGCAGTTGTGCCCGATCATCACGAGGTCGTCGACCTTGCTCCCGTCGCCGACCCGGGTCGCCTCCAGCGTCGCCCGGTCGACGCAGGTGTTCGCGCCGATCTCCGCGTCGGCGCCGATCTCGACCACGCCGACCTGGGGCACCTTGCGGAGCCCGGCCGGCCCGGGGGCGTAGCCGAAACCGTCGGCGCCGAGGACGGCGCCCGAGTGGATCTCGGCCCGGGGCCCGACGGAGACGCCGTCGTAGAGAACGACGTGCGGGTGGAGCCAGGCGCCGGCGCCGACCCGGCAGCGCCGCCCGACCGCGACGTGCGCCTCGAGGATCGCCCCGGCCGAGACCTCGGTCCCCTCGCCGACGACGGCGTAGGGCCCGACCTCGGCACCCGGATCGACCTGCGCACCGACGGCGACGATCGCCGTCGGGTGGACCCCGGGCGTCGCCTCGCGCCGCGGGAAGAGGGCCGAGAGGACGGCGGCCAGCGCGGCGGAGGGGTCCGGCACCTCGATCACGGTGCGACCCGGGAAAGCCGCCGCGGACCTCGCGAGCAGGACTCCGGCCGCCGACGCGGCGGCCGCATGCTCGGCCTTCGCGTCGGCGGCGAAGGAGAGGTCACGGGGACCCGCGTTCTCGAGGGACCGGACGCCGTCGACGACGGCGTCCGGGTCACCCGCGAGACGGCCGCCACAGGCCGCGGCCAGCGCGGAAGCGGCCGTGGCCGAGGACAGGACGGCCATCCGCCCCTTACTTCTTCGGGGCCGGGGCCGGCGCCGCCGCCGCCGGCTTGGCGTCGGTCTTCGGCGCAGCCGCGATGGCGGTGTTGAACTTCTGGATCACGGCGTCGGTGATGTCGACGCCCGCTTCGGCGTGCAGGAGACCGCTCTGGTACTTGTTGAAGACGAGCGAGTACCCGAGCTCCTTGGAGACCGCCTCGATCACCGGGAGGACCCGGCGCTCGAGCTCGCCGAGCTCCTTGCGCTGCAGCTCCTCGAGCTCCCTCTGAGCGTCGTCCTGGAAGCGCTTCAGGTCCAGCGCCTTGGACTGGTAGTCCTTCTGGAGCTTCTCCATCGCCTCCTCGGAAAGCGACTTCCCCTGGTCCTGGATCCTCTTCTCGAGGTCCCGGAGCTCGTTCTGGCGCTTCACGAGATCTTCCTGCTTGGCCGCCTGGATCTTCTGGATCCGCGCGAGGCTTTCCTTGCCGACCGCGGACTCCTGGACGATCCGCTGGACCTCGATGACGCCCACCTTCTGGGAGGACTGGGCGGAGACGGGCAGGGCGAGCAGAGCGGCCGTCGCAACCGCACCCGCGACGATCAACCGATTCCCGATCATCTACGTGACTCCTTCTTCCGTTCCTGGCGCCGCCGGA
>CAZNSS010000399.1:2182-4202 GCA_964575465.1 uncultured Holophagales bacterium
AGGTTGATGCCGTAGATGAAGCGGAGCGGCGCCTGGAAGATCGGGAGGAACATCCGGAGCTCCGCGCCCGCGGCCATCCGCATCTTCAGCGGGTTGAAAGACTGCCCCTCGATCCAGGCGTTGCCGGCGTCGAAGAAGGCGACGAACTTCAGCGGCCCGACGAGGTAGTAGACCGCCTCCAGGTTCAGGACGAGGTACTTGTCGCCGCCGAGAAGGGCGCCCTGCTCGTTGAAGTAGGCCTGGTCGTTGCTGTCGAGCGGGTAGATGCTGCCGTAGGCGAAGCCGCGGACGGACCGGTCGCCCCCGATGCGGAAGCGCTCGAAGATCGGGATGTCCTGGCCGTTGTACGGGACGACGTACCCGCCCTCGACGTTCACCGCGACGTGCGACTTCCGGTTGAGGTTGTAGTAGATCGTCCCGTTGCCGACCGGCTTGACGAAGGAGAAGTCCCCTCCGAGCGGACCGCCCGCGATCGTCACGTTCAGCGCGAAGCGCCGCCCGCGCGTCGGGTCGAACGGGTCGTTGCGGCTGTCGTACCGGTACCCGGGGGCGATGGCCGACGTCCGCCCGACGTAGTCGGCGAAGGCCGCGGGCGGGATGGCCCCGCCCGGCGGCACCGGCGGGGGAAATATCTCGTAGCGGCTCTTCGTGTCGGTGAAGGCGTAGAAGAGCGATACGCCGTCGAAGAGCCCGAGACCCTTCCCGATCGAGGCGTTGATGCCGCGCGACCGCTGGTCGACGTCGGAGTAGTCGAGGGTCCGGTTGTAGATCGAGCCGCCGATCGACATCCGCTTGTCGAGGAACCAGGGCTCGACGAAGGAGAGGTCGAAGAAGTTCGAGTGCCCACCCCGCTGGAACTGGACGCCGATCGTGTCGCCGCGGCCGAGGAAGTTCCTCGTGGAGAACTGGAACTGGCCGAAAACCCCGTCGAGCTGCGAGTAGCCGGCGCCGAACTGGATCTCGTTCCGGTTCGTGTCGACACCCTTGACGGTGACGTCGACGGTCTTCTTCTCGGGGTTCACCCGGAAGTCCGGGTCCTCCTCGATCTTGAAGTAGCCGAGCTGGGTGATCTTGAAGAGGCCCTTCTTGAACGACTCCATGTCCAGGACGTCGCCCTCGAAGAGCTGGAGCTCCCTTCGGAGGACCTTGTCCTTCGTCGTCTTGTTCCCGGTGAACTCGACGCGCCCCACCCGGAACTGGTCCCCCTCGGTGATCCGGACCGTGACGTCGACGAGGTTCCCCTTGCCCGGGCGCTCGACGTACTCGGGGTTCATGAAGGCGTAGATGTAGCCGCGCCCCCGGTAGATCTCGTCGATCGTCTTCATCCCGTCGGCGAGCACGGCCCGGTTCAGGGGCTTGCCCTCCTCCCAGCCGAAGAAGCGGACGAGGCGTTCCGGAGGGAAGATCGTGGCGCCCTCGACCTTCACGCTCCCGAAGTAGTAGCGCTCCCCCTCGACGAGGGGGATCTCGATCTTCGCGCGCCGCTTGACCTTGTCGGGGCGCGTTTCCGTCGGGTTGACGGTGAACGTGCTGATCACCGGGTCCTTGACGACGATGTCCTTGTACCCGGCGTTCTGGTACACCTTCTTGATCGACTCGATGTCCTCCTCGTAGTTCGTCTGGCTGTAGACGTCCTTCGAGTCCCAGAACTGGTAGAAATTCGTCTCCCGCGTCTTCTTCATCGCGTAGTAGAGACGACGGTCCGAGAAGACGGTGTTCCCGGTGAACTTGATGTCGTCGATCTTGATCTTGTCGCCCTCGTCGACGAGGAAGACGACGCGGCGCTCGTTGTTCTCGCCCATCGGCTCGACGGTCGCGTCGACGACGGCCGAGCGGAACCCCTCCGCGCGATACGCCTCCGTGAGGACGCTCTTGCCCTTCGACACGTCGCGGAGCGACACCGGGGCGCCGACCCGGATCTCGACCTTCCCTTCCTTGAGCTTGTCCTTCAGCTGCGAGGTCGTCAGCTTCTTGTTTCCCCGGAACTCGAGGTCGGCGACGCGCGGCCGCTCCACGACGA
>CAZNSS010000400.1:0-4187 GCA_964575465.1 uncultured Holophagales bacterium
TGGCGGCCCCCGCCGTCCCGCCGGGGGCGCCGCTCGACCTCGCCGGGTTCCGCGTTTCGCGGCCGATCCCCGGAGGCCCCGCGGGGCTCACCGCGCTCCAGCTGGACGCCGCCGTCCTCTCCGTCAGCCCGACCCTCTCCGACGTGAGGATCGCCTCCGCCGAAGGCCACCAGGTTCCCTACCTCCTCGAGACCCTCGGCGAGCCGCTCGTCCTGAAGCTCCCCGTGCCGCAGAAGGCGGAAGACCCCCGGCCGCGCACCGGACCGGGCGAGGCCGGCCGCCTCTCGTTCCACCGGATCGACCTCCCGTTCGACCGGCTCCCCGCGGCGCGCCTCGAGCTCGCGACGACGTCACGGGTCTTCACGCGCCGCGTCTCGATCCTCCGCGAGACCCTCGGCGGCCGGCCCGAGACCGCCGGAGCGTTCTTCGAGGCCGCCTCGGCGGCGTGGGAGGCGGCCGACCCGGAGCGCGAGGCCCCGGCCCTCCTCCTCGACCTCCCCGCGGCGAACGGCAGGACACTCTTCGTCTCGATCGACGACGGCGACAACGCGCCCCTGCCGATCGTCCGCGCGTCGCTCCTCCTCCCGGCGCAGCGCCTGCGCTTCGTGCGCCAGGAGGGGGCCGAGCTGAAGCTCGTGTACGGGCAGGCGGGCCTCGGCCCGCCACGCTACGACCTCGAGCTCCTCGCCCCCCGGCTCCTCGGAGCCACCGCGTTCGAGGCGACGCTCGCCCCTCCGGCCCCGGGGGCCGCGGCACCGGAGGAGCGGACGGGCTCGAAGATCTTCTGGGCGGCGCTCGTCGGCGCGGTCGTGGCGCTCACGCTCCTCGTGGCGAGGCTCCTTCGGAGGGATACCGCGCCGGACGCGAAGGAGAACGGGCCCCGGGAAGGGTAGACTCGCCCCACCGGAGGAATTCCAGTGGTGAGCACGCGCGTGCCGACCGTCCGTCAGGCGCGGCGGGCGGGGGGGCCGGAATGAAGGGCCTTCCCACCGCGCGCCTCCTCCCCGCGGGTGACGCCCCGTCGCCCTTCGGGCTGCACCTCGTCCTGGGCCCGCTCGCCGGAGGGGCGGAGGAGGGCCCCGTGCCCCTCCCGCTCTCCTCCGACGAAGGGACGAGCCGGGTCTACCTCGGCGCGCTCAAAGGGGACGCGGACAGCGTCATCGAGCTCGTCGCGGTGAAGCTCCTTCCGAACGTCCTTTCCGAGTCCCTCGCGGAGAGCGCCGGCCGCCCGACGAACCGGACGCTCCTCGCCCGGTTCACGGCGGAGCGCGAGCGGCTCCGGACCCTGCGGGCGGAGAGCCCGTGGTTCCCGAGGCTGCTCCAGCCCGACGGACTCGAGGGGACGCTCCCGGCGCTCCTCTACGACAAGCCGTCGCGGTCCTTCTTCGTCCCGTCCTGCCCCGCGTGCGGCAAGCCCCTCGAGCTCCTCACCGACGAGCTCTTCCTCCGCGAGAGGAGGCTTCCGTCGTACCTCGAGACGCTCCACCGTCTGGTCGGCTGTCCGTCGTGCGCGACGACGGACCGCGTCATCGCGGTCTTCTCGTACCTCCCGATCCCGGGCCCGGCGGACGTCCCCGTCGGCGGGGCCGAGGAGCTCCTCAAGGGGCTCGCCCGTGCCCTCGTCCGCGAGTGGGACGAGGAGCACGTGAAGGCCTTCCCGTGCCGTGCCGCCTCCGAGGACGCCCTTCGGCTCCGCAAGGAGGGGGGCGGCTCGCTCGGCGACTTCGCGGCGCGGTGGTCTCCCTTCTCTCTCTGCCCGTCCCCCTTCATCGTGACGGGCCTCTCTCCCGTGAAGTGGGACGAGTGGACCGACTTCGTCGGCGGTCGTGCCGAGGCGGACCTCGTTCCGTCCGCGGCCCCCGAGAGCCTCGAGACGGAGTCGTGCCGGAGGCGTGTCGAGTGGCTCTCCCAGACGCTGCCGCCCACGGGGCGGTACCTCTACGGGCACGACGGCAGCGGGGTCGACGCGGTCGAGGTCCTCTACCTGAAGATGACCGCCTTCCGCCAGCTCGTGGACGCGGTCCTCGCCTTCTACCGCGCGACGGCGCAGCCCCACCTCGACCTCCACCCGGGGCACGTCCTCCTCGACAGCTACGGCGCCGGCTCCTCGCTCCCGGCGCTCTGGACGTTCGAGGTCCGGCTCCACGGTCTCTCCTCGGCGGCGAAGACCTCCTCGTTCGGCGTCGACGTCGTCGTGCCGCCGCCGGAGCCGATGTTCCCGTACGCCGCGCCGGAGATCCTCGAGTTCCGGCTCGCCTCCCGCCGCCCCGGCGACGTCTACCTCTCGGAGATCGAGCCGGCGGACGCCGGCCTCGGTGTCCGCGTCGAGGGGCGCCTGTCGGACCCGAACGGCCTCTTCCCGCGGCCGGAGGAGCCCGACTGGATCCACGTCACCTTCCCCGACGAGGCCCTCGGCCTCGGGATCGACGCGCTCGTCGTGAAGCGCAAGCCGGGCATCCCGGCCTCCTACGAGGAGCTGACCTTCGTCTCCGAGCCGGTCGACCTCGACGACGCCGCCGTGAAGCGCCTCCGGCGCTCCTTCGGCGTCCGGCTTCCCGGGGCCCGCTACAAGGTCTTCCCGCGCTTCGGGGCGCCGTCCGACCTCCACTCGCTCGGGGTCCTCCTGCTGCGCGCCCTCGCCGGCGGCGAGCGGACCGAGTTCCCGCTCCTCCTCCAGGCGGTCCAGCGCGCGGCGACCGCGGCGGCCCGGACGAAGGAGGGGGACGCCCTGACCCGGCTGAAGGCGGCCCTGGCGGGCGACGCGGCGACCGCCGCGCTCCTCGACCGCTCCCGCGTCTTCTGGAAGGACGAGGACCGCGTCGCCGGGCGACCGAACGCGATTCCGCCCCAGCTCTACGAACGCGCGGTGCTCCTCGCGCTGCGCCTCGTCACGCGGATCCCGGGATTCTCGATCGCGACGGCGCCGGGGGACTTCGTCCCGGAGGACCCGACCGGAAGGGTCGAGCAGGCGCTCCGCGAGGTGGACGAGGTCGTCGCCGAGCTGAGGGCGCTCCTCGTACACCGGCAGCCGCTCCACTTCGAGATCCAGGACGTCCTCGCCGAGCTCCTCGAGGAGGAGGCGGGCACGGCTTCGCGCGGCTGATGAAACGGCGGGTCGCGGGCACCGTGGACCGAGGGTAAGATCCCCTCACTGTGTCCTCCAAGTCGTCCGTCTCCTCGCGCGAGGTGCTGGCGATGCGCCCCTTCCCGGGAGGGGCCTCGTGAGCGTCCCGCCGCGCTCCCTCACGCTCGAGGTCTGGCTCGGCCCGATGGAGGGGCTGCGGTACGCCGCCGAGGCGCGGCAGGCCATGCAGCTCGTCCGGGTCGGCCGCCTCCCGTTCGACCGGCAGACCAAAGAGCGGAACCACCTCGTCCTTTCCGTCTCCGCGGGCGTTTCCGGCTCGCACGCGGAGGTCCGCTTCGCGCAGGGGCGGATCTTCCTCCGGGACCTCGGGAGCTCGAACGGCACGTTCGCCGCGCAGCAGGCCGTGACGACGGAGACCGAGGTGAAGTCGGGTGAGATCTTTCTCGTCTCCCTGACGCCCGTTCAGGTCTACCTCACGAGCCCGCTCGCCGCGCCCCCTCCGTTCGAGCCGCTCCCCGTGACCCACTGGGAGGGAGCCGCCGTCGAGCCGCTCGTCACCTCCGCCGCGGAGTGCGCGGCGGCGAGGCGCGAGGCCTACGTCGACACGCGGCACCTGCTCGACGCGATCCTGCGGCTCGACGATCCCGAGGTCGACGAGCTCCTCGCGCAGGGAGGGGTGACCCGTCGGGCGGTCCGGGAGGACCTCTACCGGAAGAGCTTCTACAGGGACTCCCTCGCCTGGATCGCCGAGATCCTCGTCAAGCCGGTGAACCTGACCGGCACCTTCGAGACGGCGGTCGTGTCGCCGAGGGTCGCGCGCTTCCTCGACGGAACGCGAACCGCCGTGCCCCAGGGAACCGAGCCGGCGGAAGGGGTGCGGCTCGCGGCGCGGAGCGTCATCGCGGGCCTCGTGGCCGACCGGTTCGGCCCCGTCGGCGACTGGCTCGCCGCGCACGGGATCACGGCGGTTCCGGAGGGGTGGGCCTCGGTGGCGGCCGGAGCGGCCATCGAACTGATGCACTGCGCATCGTTGGTACATGATGACCTTCCCTGCTTCGACAATGCCGATGAGCGGCGCGGGCGCGCGTCCGTGCAGAAGCAG
>CAZNSS010000401.1:0-4162 GCA_964575465.1 uncultured Holophagales bacterium
GCAGGCTCGCCGTCGCGCGGCTCGCGACGATCGCGGCGGCCGAGAGGAGGGCGCCCGCCACCTCCGGGATCAGGTGGTAGGGGAAGCCCTTGTGCTGGACGAGAAAGACGGCGAGCCCCCCGAGGCCGAGACCCCCGAACGACGCGGCGAGGCGGGCGAAGGAGTCAGCCCCCTCCCTGCGCGAAGCCATCAGGGCCGCCGCGAAGACGAGCAGCAGCGGAACGTGCGGGACCCGGAGGAGTAGATCGGCGAGGGGCGCGTCGTAGGCCCGGTAGCCGGCCGCGGCCCCCGCCGCAGCTGACCGGAACGCGCCCAGGACCGCGTCGGGGAGGAAGAGGAAGTGGAGCGCGTAGGCGAGGCCCGTCGCCGCGAACGCCAGGCTCTCGGGCGTCCTCACGAGTCGCGGCCGGCCTCCGGCGAGTCGCAGCGACCCCTCCGCTGCGAGAACGACGAGGAGGAAGTGCGGCTTGACGAGGGCGCCGAGAGCGGCGGCGACCCCCGAGAGGGCGGCCGCGAGGACACCGGCGGGCGCACCCTCGGCGCGCCGCCACCTCACGAGGAAGTACGGGAGGGCGAGAGCGAGGAAGAAGACCTCCCGCTGTCCGAACGTCAGCTCGGGTCCCTCTATCGGCAGGAGGACGAGCCCGGCGAGCGCGGTCCGCAGGAAGGCCCGCGCATCCGGCGAGCCGGGCGCCTCGTCCCCGAGGAGCCGCCGGCAGGCGACGAGAGAGAGGACGAGGGCACCGAGAGTGAACGCGGAGAAGACCGGGACCGGATGGAGGCCGAGCGCGGTCGAGACGAGTGCCGGCAGGCCGTAGAGGTAGAGCGCGAGCGGGAGGTTCATTCCGGCCATCTCATCCAGCCGGGCGCGCTCTTCCACCCAGGTCAGCGACGAGGTGAGGAGGCTCGACGCGTCGTGGTGGATCCGGAGCGGCTCGGCCACGACCGCCGCGACGGACAGGAGAACGAGCGCGAGCCCGATCCTCTCGCACGCCTCCGCCAGGCTGCCTTCCCGGATCCTCCGGACGCGGTCGCCGATCACCGACATGCTTCGCCTCCCGTGGGATTGTGGCCCCGCTCGACGGCGTGAGGGGCCGGCCGCTCCCCGCTCCTCTCGGATACGATCCCCGGGCACCGGATGAAGCGATCCGCCCTGGCATCGACGCTCCTCGTGACGGGTTTCCTCGCCGTGCCCGTGTTCGGCCGCGAGCCGCACCTCTACGACGACGCCTTCATCACGATGCGCTACGCGCGCAACTTCGTCGCCGGGAACGGGCTCGTCTACAACCCCGGCGAGCGCGTCCTCGGAACGTCGACGCCGCTCTTCGCGGGAATTCTCGCCGTTCCCGGTGTGGTCCTCGGCCCCGACGCGATCCCGGCGATCAGCGTCGCGATCGGCCTCGCGGCCCTCCTCGCCTCGGCACTCCTCCTGCTGAGGCTCCTCTCCCCGGGCGCCTCGGCGCTCGTCGCGTTCCTCGCCGTCGCCGCGGCCCTGACGCCCCTCGAGACGGCCCGCGTCTTCGCGTCCGGGATGGAGACGCCGCTCTACCTCGCCGCGCTCGCGGGCGCGCTCCTGCTGCTGTCGCTCCGCCGCGACCGGTGGGCCTTTCTCGTGGCGGGGCTCCTCCCGTTCCTCCACCCCGACGCCGTCCTCCTCTTCCCCGCGCTCGCCGTCGCGGTGCGCCTCCGCGACGGCCGCTGGCCGTGGGGGCCGATGGTCCCAGGGGCGGTCGCGGCCCTCGTCGCGGCCGCGGCGCTGGCGGCCTGGTTCGGCTCTCCCGTTCCGCAGTCGATCGGTGCCAAGCGGACCGCCTACGCCCTGGCCCCGTTCACGGCCCTCGGCGAGCTCTCGCGCGCGGCCGTCGAGGTCGTCCTTCCACCGCGCGCCCCGGACGTCGTGCAGCGTTCATCGCCCCTGGCGGCCCTCGCCTGGGAGGCGGGAGTCCCGATCCTCGCCCTCCTCCTTCTCGCATCACTTCTCTGGTTCGGGAGGCGGGCCCTGGTGAGACCGGAGGTCGCCGCCGCGGCCCTCTTCGCGGGCGGCTATCTCCTGGCCTTCGCCATCGGGAACCCCCTCGTCTTCCCCTGGTACGGGCCGCCGCTCGTCGTCACGCTCGCGGTGGTCGTCGGGGCCCTCGTCGGGGAGGCGGCGCGCGGCGCCCGAGCCGCAAGGACCTCGGCGGTCGCGGGGGCGGCGCTCCTCGCCGCCGGGACCCTCCTCCGTCTCGCGCTCCTCCACCCCTACGGGACCGCCGACCGGGAGGAGCTCTACCGCGCGGCCGCGATCCGGATGAACGCCTCTCCCTCGGAGGTCGTCCTCGCGCCGGAGATCGGTGCGCTCGGCTTCTACACGAAGGCCCGGATATGGGATTCCTCCGGTCTCGTCACTCCCGAGGCGCGGGTCTTCAGGGGCGACGCGTGGCGCGAGCGGGAGCGGGGGCCGGACGCGATCGGAGGGGGAACGATCCCGCCCGGCGCCATCGAAGCGGTCCGGCCGGACTGGATCGTCTCTCTCTCGATGTTCCTCGACCCGCTCCTCCGCGTCTCGCCCAGGTCCCTCGACGGCTACGTGCTCTTCGCCGAGTACCCGACCGAGCGCTGGGGGAGCCGGGCCGTACTCGTCTACCGGCGTCGGCGCTGACGGCTCACCGCGCCCGCCGCCACGACGTCCGGCCGTCGATCCGCGCGACGGGGACGGCCTCGGCCGCGAGGAATCGGTAGATGGCGCTCCCGCGCAGGGCGTCCCCGTCGCGCCCGTCGGGGGGCTCGCGGAAGAGGATCGGAACGTCCGGCCTCCCGCGCAGCGACGAGACGAGCCTCGCGTCGACGTCGTCCTTGTTGATGCAGTACCAGAAAGACGGGTTCACGTAGAAGCCGCCGGGCGTCGTCGTGCGTGTCAGAGGGTAGAGCGTCTCGTACGGAGCGTCGAAGACGAAGAGCTCTCCGCCCGGCTCCGTGCGTGCCTTGGCGCGCTCCGTCCACTCGCGCGTCGTCTCGTCGTCCCAGAAGCGGGCCGGACCGCCCGCCGCGTCGAGGAGGAGGGGTCCGGCCCCCACCAGCGCGACGGCGACGTTCGTCAGGAGGAGGCCCGTCCCCACGGCGGCGAGGAGCTCCCCCCGACGGGGAGCGCCGCGGCGCGAAAGCCGCCGCGCGAGGGCGGGAAGGAGGCGGGCGCCGCGGAGCGCCGCGAGGACGAGGAGCCCCTGCGCCGCCGCGAGGTGGAGAAGCCCCCAGCGCGGCCAGGCCATCCCGAGACTCGCGAGCGCGAGCGGAACGAGCGGGGAGCGGAGGTGCCGCCCGGGAAGCGCCGCGAGCAGGAGGCCGAGCGCGAGGAGCGCGAGGAACGCGGCGACCGCCTCGTTCGCGAGGGCGAGGTCGGGCCGCGTGGCGATCTCGTTCCCGAGGCCGCCGAAGACGACGTGGACGAGCGTCCAGCGGAGGTGCGCCGTCGTGCCGAACGCGACGCCCCAGACGAGGGCGAACGCGGTGTAGGGGGCGGCGATCCCGGCCACGAGGGTCGCGGCGGCGCGGGGAGAGCGGCGCCGGCTCCCGAGGAGGAGCCAGGCGAGCGCTGCGAGGCCGAACCACGCGAACGTCTGCTTCACGAGGATCCCGAAGCCGAGGACGAGCGCCCCGGTCACGAGGTCGCGCGGGCGGCCGCGCCTCTCCCACCGTTCGAGGAGGAGCGTGGCGGCGAGCGGGAGGGGGGCGAGGAACGGCTCGGGCCAGAGCGCGGGGCCCTCGAAGTAGGTCCCCTGGAGCGCGAGAAGCGGCACGCCGAGGAGGAGCGCGCCGAGCCGCGCGCGCGGCGTCGGGGCAGCGGCCACGAGGAGCGAGGCGGCCAGGCCCGAGGAGAGCCCCGCGACTCCCCGGAAGACGGCCGCCGAGAATCCCGCGAGAGAGCCCGCGGCGGCCGTGCCGAGGATGAGAAGCGGCGTGTGCGGGAAGAAGACCGCGTCGTAGAGGCGGTATCCCTTCGTCACGAACCACGCGGGCGTCACGATCTCGGGCCACGCCGCGAACGCGAGGACGAACGCCGGGAGGGCTCCTCCCGCGAAGGCGAGGGCGAGAAGGAAAGGCGTCGCCATCCTGCGCGCGGAGATCACCGCCCGAGCCTAGCAGGGCGCAGCCGGGCGCCGCCGCCGCGCCCGGGCCGCGAGGC
>CAZNSS010000402.1:0-4155 GCA_964575465.1 uncultured Holophagales bacterium
GTCGCGACCGACTGGACGAGGTCGGCGAGGTCGGTCCCGAAGAGGCTCTGGATCCGGTCGACGTCCCCGGTCACGCGCGAGATGAGGTCCCCCGAAGGGTTCTTCGCGTGGAAGTCCCCCGACTGCCCGAGGAGCCGTTCGTAGACGAGTCGCCTCACGTCCCTCACGAAGGCGAGGCCGACGGCGTTGAAACGGTACTCCGCCGCGAAAGCGCAGAGGTTCTTGAGGACGAATGCGACGAGAAGGATGAACGGCAGGACGATCGCGCGGTTCTTCTCCGTCACCCCCAGGGCGTCCTGCAGGCCGAGGAGTCCTTCGTCGAGCCACCGGATGACGGCCGTCTTCCGCACCGCCTCGCTCGCGCCGAGCGCCTTGCCGAGCCCGCGGGCCGCCGGGTCGGCCGCGAGCTCCCGCTTCACGACGTCCGTCTGCCCCGGCGTCAGGACCTGGTCGAAGAGCGGCCCGAAGAGGTAGGCGACGAGCGTCGTGAAGAGCGCGACGCCGATCATCGCGAGGACGGCGACGAGGGCGGCCCTCGCGTGCGGGCGGAAGAGGCGCGCGAGGCGGACGAAGTCCTTCACGGCCGGACTCCCCCGACGAGGGCGAGGATCGCCTCCGCCGTCCGCGCGGGAGCTCCCGGCGGGCCCAGTTCCTCGCGCCCCAGCGCAAGGCGGCGCCGCGCCTCGGCCGCTCGCGCCGGCTCGGAGAGGAACCGCTCGACCTCGAGCGCGATGCGCCCCGGCGTCGCGGCGCCCTGGATCAGCTCGGGGACGGACTGCGAGCCGTCGCCCGGGTCGGAGAGGATGTTCGCCATCGCCACGTTCGGGACCTTCACGAGGAGCCTGCCGAGGAGGTAGCTGATCGTGGCGACACGATAGACCACGACCATCGGGATCCCGGCGAGGAGGCCCTCCACGGTCGCCGTCCCCGAGGCGACGACGAGGACGTCCGACGCGGCGAGGAGCGAGAGGTGAGGGCCCGACACGACCGTCCAGCGCGAGAGCGCCTCTCCCGCGGCCTCGCGGAGGAGGCTCTCGGGGACCGAGTCGGCGCGAACGAGGACGACGTCGACGTCGCTTCGCCGGGCCGCGAGGAGGGCCATCGCGTCCCGAAGGAGCGGGAGGAGCTTCCGGATCTCGCCCTTGCGCGATCCGGGCATGAGGACGACGCGACGCCGTCCCCCGGGTGGCGGAGGAGCAGGGACGCCGAGGTCGCGGGCCGCCTCGTCGACGAGCGGGTGGCCCACCCAGGTGACGTGATCCCCGAGCCCGCGCGCGTCGTACCACCCCTTCTCGAAACGGAAGAGAGTCAGGATTCCGCGTCCGAGGCGCGCGAGCGTCTTCGCCCGGCCGCCCCGCCACGCCCAGACCTGCGGCGAGACGTAGAAAACGACCGGGATCCCCGCCTTCGCGAGCCGGCGGGCGAGCGGAAGGTGGAAGTCGGGGGAGTCGATGAGGATCGCGGCGTCGACCCTCCCCTCGGTCGCGGCGGCGGTCAGCTCCCGGATGAGCCGGCGCGCGAAGCGGATCTTCGAGAGCGCCTCGACGAGGCCGATGATCGCGAGGTCCTTCTGGTGGGCGAGGAGGCGCATCCCCTCGGCCGCGCAGCGGTCGCCGCCGAGGCCGAAGACCTCGAGGCAGCCGACGCGCTCCCTCAGCGCGGAGAGGAGCGCGGCCCCGTGCTGGTCCCCGGAGACCTCTCCGGCCGAGAGGAGGAGCCGCACGGTGTCAGTGACCCCCGACGAGAGACATCGCCCACGCCACGGCGAGGGACGCGCCGACGATCGCCGTCCACATCCGCGCGAAGAAGCGCCGGCGCGCGGCGGCCTCGTCCCGCCAGAGGAGAGCGAAGAACGCTGCGAGGATCGTCGCGAGGAGGACGAGGTGGAAGAAGTGGTCGGCGGGGAGGAGGGCCTTCACGGCTTCCGCTCCCCCGCCACGTCCCAGGCGTCGAACGCGAGAAGGACGTTCAGGACTCCCGCGACGATGAGGTAGGTCGTCGCGACCTCGAAGGAGCGAGAGAGCGGCTCGCCCGCACCGAGGCCCGCGGCCTGGGCGAGGAGGCTCGGGACGACGACGCCGTGCGTCGCGACCGTCGTCAGGACCGCCCCCGCGCTCCCGCCCGAGAGCGAGCCGAGGGTTCCCCCGAGGGCGAGGCCGACGGCGAACGCGGTGCCGACGAGGAAGAGGTAGGCGAGGCCCCGGGCGCGCCGACCGATCCACGCGTGGCCGAGGCCGGGGACGAGGAGGGCGAGGAGCACCGCGAGGAGACGGGAGGCGGTGGACCTCGGCGGGCGCGTCAGGGGGCCCCCTCCGGCGTGCCGAGGCGCGCGCGGAGCCGGCGGTAGGTCACGCCGAGGTCCTCCGGGACGACGCGGGTCCCGGCGAAGACCGTCATGAAGTTCGAGTCGCCTTCCCAGCGGGGCACGAGGTGGAGGTGAAGGTGGCCCGGCACGCCCGCCCCGGCGCACTTCCCGAGGTTGAGGCCGGCGTTGAAGCCGTGCGGTGCGTACTCGGCGCGGAGCGCCTCCTCGAGGCACGCGGCGAGGTCCACCAGCTCTCCCCTCTCGTCGCGCGTCAGCTCCTGGAGCGTCCCGTGATGGGCGTACGGGGCGACCATGACGTGGCCGTTCGAGTAGGGGTAGCGATTCAGGACGGCGAAGACGTGTCGCCCTCTCTCGACGATCAGGGCCTCGGCGTCGCCGAGGCCCTGTAGGTCACAGAAGAGGCACCCGGTGGAAGTGGCGGGCGCAGGGCCCGCGAGGTACGCCATCCGCCACGGCGTGAAGAGGATGTCGTTCATCCCTCCGTGCGGGCCGAGACCGCCGGCGAGGCCGCCTCGGGCGCCGGCGCCTCCTCGTTGATGAGTTCTTTCAGCTTCTTCCCCGGCTTGAAGTAGGGGACGAGCTTCGGCGGAACGTGGACCTTGACGCCGCTCTTCTTCGGGTTGCGGGCGACGCGGGCGCCACGCTGACGGAGCTTGAAGCTTCCGAATCCGCGGAGCTCGATCTTCTGGCCCGCGCGCAGGGAGGCGATGATCCCCTGGAAGACCGATTCGACGACCGCCTCGGCCTGCTTCTTCGTCAGCTCGGCTGCGCGGGCGACCTCTTCCACGAGGTCGGCCTTCGTGGTCGTCTCATCAGCCCGGCTGACGCCCTGGGTGTCCCGTTCCATCTCCCCCCCCGGGGGGAGCGCCGATGTGCACGGCGCTCCCCGCGACGCCTGGTCGCAGGCGTCGCGACCGTCAGTCTGCCGTCTTCGGATCCTCAGCGGCGCCTTCGGCGACCGCCTCGGTGGTCGTCTCGGCTTCCGGCACCGCCGGGGCTTCCGCCGCGGCCTCGCCTTCCGCTTCGGCGGGTTCCGTCGCCGCAGCCTGCTCGGCCTCGGCGGCTGCCGCGGCCTCGACCTCGGACGGGTCGGGCTGCGGGACGTCACGCATCGAGAGGCCGATGCGCTGTTCCTCGACCTCGATCCGGAGGATCCTGACGCGGATCGCCTCCCCCTCGTGGAAGACGTCGGTGAGCTTCTGGCCGCGGAGGACATCCGTCTCGGAAACGTGCATCAGCCCCTCGAGGCCGAGCGGCAGCCGGACGAAGACGCCGAAGTCGGCGACCTTGGCCACCTGTCCGTCGACGACGTCGCCGGGCTTGTGCTCGCGGGAGAACTCCTCCCACTCGTTCGGGCGGAATTCCTTGATCGAGAGGCTGATCCTGCGGTTCTCGACGTCGATCGCCGTCAGGACGGCCTGGATCTGGTCGCCCTTCTTCAGGACCTCGGAGGGGTGCTTCACGCGCCGGCCCCAGGACATGTCGGAAATGTGGACGAGGCCGTCGATCCCCTCCTCGATCTCGACGAACGCGCCGAAGTCGGTGAGGTTGCGGACGACGCCCTGGATCCGGTCGCCGATCCGGTACTTCTCGGCGAGCATCTCCCACGGGTTCGGCTCGGTCGCGCGGAGCGAGAGCGAGAGCCGCCGGGTCTCCGGGTTCACGTCGGCGATGACCGCCTCGACCGTGTCGCCGACCGAGAGGAGCTTCGAGGGGTTCTTGACCTTCTTCGTCCACGACATCTCGCTGACGTGGATGAGACCCTCGACCCCTTCCTCGAGCTCGACGAAGGCGCCGTAGTCGGTCAGGGAGACGACCTTCCCGCGGAC
>CAZNSS010000403.1:0-4154 GCA_964575465.1 uncultured Holophagales bacterium
ACGTCGCCGTCCTCGATGACGGGGGGGAAGACGCCCGGGATCGACATGCTCTTCCTCACGGCGCGCCACAGCGGGCCACGCTCGTCGACGTCGACGCGCGCGCGCGTGAGGTTCGTCGAGATGGCGAAGAACGGGGTCCAGAGGTCCTCGATCGCCCGGTCGCCGAAGAGGGTCTTCATCACGCGGAGGACCTTGCCGCCCGACATGACGGAGACGAGGGGGAGCGTCCGGTCGAAGACCTTCCGGGGGTCGGCGAAGGTCCGGGCGAGCTCGGCGAGGGGTGCGGAGGAGCCGTGAAGGGCGAAGCCGGCGGCGACGACGGAGCCCATGCTGGTCCCGCCGACGAGGTCGATCGCCATCCCCGCCTCCTCGAGCGCCCGGATCACCCCGATGTGCGCGATGCCGCGGGCGCCCCCGCCGCCGAGGACGAGGCCGACGCCCCGACCGGCGAGCCGCCGCGCGAGGCGCTCCTCGTCGCGCGCGTTCCCGGGCCTCACGTGGTGGTGGTCCGCGACGTCCCGCCCGGCGAGCCACCTCGCGGTGCCGACGGGCTCGCTCGTCCCCTCGGGATGGAGCAGGACGAGCTCCTTGCGGACGGGGAGGCTCAGCGACGTGAGACGCGCTTCGAAGGCTCCCGCCTTCGGATCGGCGGTCGCGTCGGCGAGGAGGAGGACCCGGTCGGCACGCCGGAGGCAACGCACCGTCCACTCCGACCACTCGGTGCCCGCGTCGAGGAGGAGGTAGCGCGCCCGGTCCTCGAGCTCGCGCAGCGAGACGTCCACCGCCAGGCCGAGGGGTCCCTCGAGGGGAGTCGCCGAGCCGCCCGGCCGGCCGAGGCGATCGTCGAGCCCGGCCGCGTCGAGGAGGAGGGTGTCGCCGAGCGATCCGAGGCGAGCGGCGAGCGAACGGACGAAGGCGGCGGTCCGCGGAGAGGGGGAGAGGGCGAGGACGGCGATCGTGAGGCCGGCGCCCGCGGCGTCCGCCCCGGCGCGCACGCGCGGCCCGTGGCCGTTCATCTGCCTTTCCGCGACGAGCGAGGCGACCTTCATCAGGGCCTGGGGATGCTTCAGGGCGAAGGCGCGGAAGGCGTCCCGGCCGAGCCGGATGACCTCGCTGTCGCGCAGCGCGAAGACCGTCGCCGACCGCGGCAGGTCCGTGAGGAGGCCGAGCTCTCCGACGGTGCGGAACGCGCCCGTCTCGCGGACGACCGTCCGGCTCCCGTCCGGTCCCTGAACGACCGCCTGGAGCCGTCCCGTCACGACGACGTACATCGCGTCGCTCGGCTCGCCCTGTCGGATCAGGACATCGCCGGCAGGGACGCGGCGCCACTCGACGGCTGCTTCGAGCTCGTGAAAGGTCTGGGGATCGCTGATTCCGAAGAGCTCCTCCCAGACCCGGAGGACCTGTGCGCGCCGCAGCCGCGGGCCGATCTCCTGGGTGAGGCGCGACGCGACGGCGGGGTAGAGGCGTGCGAGCTCGTCGAACGCGGAGCGGGGCAGGCGGACGAGCGCTCCATCCTCGACGGCGGTCAGCGTCGCCGAGCGGGGCTGGCCGGTCAGGACGGCCATCTCGCCGGTCCAGTCTCCGGGCCCGATCTCGCCGAGCGTCACCTCCGCACCCGACGGGGTCGCACCCGTGATCCGGAACCGGCCGCTCCTCACGACGTAGAGGGCGTCGCCCGCATCTCCCCGGCGAAAGACGGTCTCCCCGGCAGACATCGTGACCTCCGAGACGAGCGCGTCGATCGCGGCCCGGTCGGCGGCCGGGAGGGTGTCGTATTCCGGGTAGGAGAAGAGGAGACCGCCGTCTCCCGGCCGGGCGAGTCGTTCGTGCATGAAGGAGCCACTCCTGTAGGCGAGATCAAATCTCGATTCGGAGGGATGGTAATGGATCGGTCCGGATTCGCGTAATTGCGTTTACGCGGAAGTGGACACCCGGGGCGTCGCGGCTCGGGAGGGCGCAGGAGGACGTTGACGTCGTTCGGGCGAGAATGCGGACCGTGAGCGCGCTCCGAACCTCTGTCCTGGCTCTCCTCCTCGCCCTCGCGCCGACCGCGGCCCTCGCGCAGACGACCTTCCACATGGAGGTGGCGGTCTCCGCAGGCTACCGGACGGGCGGAAGCCTGACGGAATCGACCTCAGGGGCGACGTACGACATCGAGCCCTCGTCGTCGTTCGGCGCGGTCGCGGACGTGCAGCTCGGGAGCCCGGGACTGTACGTGGAGGTGGCCTGGACCCGGCAGGAGTCGAGCGTCCCGGCCGAGAACGCCTTCGGGAAGGGGCTGAACGAGGTGAGCCTCGACAGCTTCCTGGTCGGCGGACAGTGGGACATGGCTCCCCGGTCAGCCGTCCGGCCCTTCCTCGCGGCCCTCGTCGGCGCGACGCGGATCGAGGCCCCCGGCAGCTCGACGACGCAGTTCACGGCGACGCTTTCGGGTGGCGTCAAGCTCATGGCGACGGACAGCTTCGGCGTCCGGCTCGAGGCAAGGGCCATCGGTATCTTCTCCGGCGGCTCCGCCTCGGGCCTCTGCGGGCCCGCGGGCTGCACGATCGGCATGACGGGCTGGGGAACGCTGCAGGCGGACTTCAGCGGGGGAGTTCTTCTCGGGTTCTGACGGCAGGGAGCGCCGCCGTTCGCGACTGGTCCGGGTGAATCAGGCCGATTGAAGCGTTTGACTCAGGCGGAGGTCCGTGTCCCGGACCAGATTGGTACGCATCTTCCGGGGGGAGGAGTGTGCCGAGGATGAGCCGACCGCTGGGTCATGCACTGCACCTGTTCCGGATGGCGGGCCTCTTCGTCGTGGGCATCGCCGTCTTCCTGATCGCGCGAGCGGTCTTCGTCCCGGAGGGCTTCGGGAAGCTCGGCCACTACAGGGCCGGCGCCCTCGACGACAACCGGGCATTGAAGCCGGTGTTCGCCGGGAGGTCCGCCTGCGCGGAGTGCCATTCCGACGAGCCCGACCGGCTCGAGGGCGGCCCGCACGCGAAGGTCGGCTGCGAGGCCTGCCACGGGGCCCTCGGCACCCATGCGTCGGGGGAGACGGACGTGAAGCCGGAGCGGCCCGACGCCGGGAAGGTCTGCCTCGTCTGTCACCGCCAGAGCGTCTCGAAGCCCACGTGGTTCAAGCAGGTCGACCCGAAGGAGCACGGGGACGGGAGCGGGACCTGCGGCGGCTGCCACGACCCGCACTCGCCGGACAGGGAGCCGGTGGTCGCCGCGCAGGAGCCGAAGAAGCCATGAGCACCGACCGAAGGCAGTTCCTCTCCGGCCTCGGGAAAATCCTCGTCCTGACCCCGGCCGCCGCCGCCGCCTGGGAGTACCTCGAGGCCGGGAAACCGGACGACTTTCCCTCGTACCGGACCGTCGACCACTGGTGGGCGATGGTCATCGACATCGAGAAGTGCATCGGCTGCGGGAACTGCGTGAGGGCCTGCAAGACGGAGAACGACGTTCCGCTCGAGCCGTACTACTTCCGGACCTGGGTCGAGCGCTACCACGTCCCCGACGGCGTCTCGGAGCACCCCGAGGTCGACTCCCCGAACGGGGGCTACGACGGCTTCCCCGAGCGCTATCGAGCGGGCGACGGCTCCAAGAACTTCTTCGTCCCGAAGCTCTGCAATCACTGCTCCGACTCGCCCTGCACGCAGGTCTGTCCGGTCGGCGCCACGTTCGACAGCCCCGACGGCGTCGTCCTCGTCGACAAGAGCTACTGCCTCGGCTGCCGCTACTGCGTCCAGGCGTGCCCCTACGGCTGCCGGTTCATCGACCCGCGGACGAACACCGTCAACAAGTGCAGCCTCTGCTACCACCGGATCACGAAGGGGCTGACGACGGCCTGCTGCGAGACCTGCCCGACGGGCGCCCGCCAGCTCGGCGACCTGAAGAACCCGAAGGACCCGATCCACGAGTTCCTGAGGACCCACAAGGTCCAGGTGCTCAAGCCCCAGATGGCCACCGGTTCGAAGACCTGGTACGCCGGCCTCGACGGGTCGGTGCGGTGAGGAGCGCGCCGTGCACGAGAGCCTGACCGGCCTCGTCCAGGGGTTCATGTACCCCAACGAGATCGAGCTCCAGTGGAGCGTCCTGATCGTCCTCTACCCGTACCTCACCGGCCTCGTCGCGGGGGCGTTCATCCTCGCGTCGCTCGAGCGCGT
>CAZNSS010000404.1:0-4149 GCA_964575465.1 uncultured Holophagales bacterium
CGACATGAGCGTCTTGATCACGGCCGCCATCGCGTTCGCCTGCGGCGCCGCGAGGACCTGCCCCGCCGGGTGGTCGGGCCCCGGCACGAAGCCGTAGACCTTGTTGAGGAGGAGGAGGACCGAGCCGACGGAGAGCGCCGCGACGATCGTCCCCAGGAACTTCGACCGCTGCTGCAGCGCCGGCGTCGCGCCGATCCAGTACCCCACCTTCAGGTCGGTGATGAGGCCTCCCGCCATCGAGAGCGCCGTGCAGACGACGCCGCCGATCAGGAGCGCCGCGAGCATCCCCGCGTTCCCCGAGAGCCCGGCCTTGACGAGGAACAGGGAGGTGAGGATGAGCGTCATCAGGGTCATCCCGGAGACCGGGTTCGTCCCGACCGTGGCGATCGCGCGCGCGGCGACGGACGTGAAGAGGAAGGAGATGACGATGACGACGAGGAGCGCGATGAGCGACTGCGTCGTGATGCTCGGGGAGGGGTCCAGGACGCCGAACCGGAAGAAGGCCCAGGCGACGAGCGCCACGCAGACGAGTCCGCCGACGATGACCTTCATCGAGAGGTCGCGGTCCGTCCGCTCGGCCTCGCCCGACGCCGACGTCGCGCCGCCGAAGAGCGCCTTGAAGGAGAACGCCTTCGCGATGACGCGCCAGCTCCTGAGGATTCCCAGGATTCCGGCCGCGGCGATGGCGCCGATGCCGATGTGCCTCACGTACCCGCGGAAGACCGCCTCGGCGCCCATCCCGGCGATGAGCGCGTCGCCCGTGACGGGCGGGATGACGGACGTCGACCCCGCGCCGAAGTGCGCGACGAGCGGCACGAGGAGGAACCAGGAGAGGAACGAGCCGGCGCAGATGACCGCCGAGTACCGGAGGCCGATGATGTAGCCGAGCCCCATCACCGACGAGAGGACGTCGATCTTGAAGACGATCTTCGACTTCTCGGCCACGCGGTCGAGGAGCCAGACCGAGCGCGTCGTGAAGACCTCCGCGAAGGCCTGCAGGTGGAGGATCAGGAAGTCGAAGATCCCGCCGATCAGGGCCGCCGCCACGAGGACCTTCGCCTGCTGCCCGCCCGCCTCGCCCGCGACGAGGACCTCGGTCGTCGCGGTCGCTTCCGGGAAGGGGAACTCCCCGTGCATCTCCTTCACGAAGTGCCGCCGGAGCGGGACGAGGAAGGCGATGCCGAGCGCGCCGCCGAGGAGCGAGACGAGGAAGAGCTTGAAGAGGTCGACGGGCAGGTCGAGGATGAAGAGCGCCGGGAGGGTGAAGACGGCGCCCGCGACCACGAGCCCGGAGGCGGCGCCGACCGACTGGATGATGACGTTCTCCAGAAGGGTGGAGCGTCGCCGGAAGGCGTAGCCGAAACCGACCGCGAGGATGGCGATCGGGATCGCCGCCTCGAAGACCTGGCCGACCTTCAGGCCGAGGAAGGCCGCCGCCGCCGAGAAGACGGCCGCCATGACGATCCCGAGCGTCACGGACCGCGGCGTGAACTCCTGCATCGGCGACGCCGCGGGGACGATCGGTTCGTAGCTCTCGCCCGGCTTCAGCGGGCGGTAGGCGTTCTCCGGGAGGGACTTCGACGAGGAGATCTCCATCATTCCTCCGTGGGCTGCGCATTCTGGAGACGGCGGGCTTCGTTCACGCGCGGAAGCCGAGTGTAGGGGCGCGGAACGGCCGGAGGAAGCCTTTTCGAGGCGGTTCAGGCCCCGGCGAGGAGGGCCGCGATCGCCTCCTCGTAGGGCACCGGGCGAGCCATGCCGCGGAACCGCTCCGGGACGGCGAAGACGGCCTCCCGGGTCCGGCCGAAGGCGTTCCGCTCGAAGATCTCAAGGACCTCGCGCCGGGCTCCCGGGTCGGGGAGGAGTCCGTCGAAGCGCTCCTCGAGGGACGTGAGGAACGGCAGGACCGGGATCGAGCCGGGACGCTGCACCCGCATCTCCGCGAAGAGGCCGGCAATCGCCTCGACCCGCGAGGTGGAGAGGAAGAAGTAGGAGCCGATCATGTCCACGACCTGCATCGGCGTCCAGAAGGGCGCCTCGTCGACGACCTTCTCGAAGTGGAAGACCGTCTGCAGGACGAGGTGCCCGACGAGGCGCGCCAGGGAGGGCATCCCCTGCGGCTCGTCGCCGCGGGCCAGGAGGAGCCCGCGGGCGATCTCGGCGCTCCGGACCTCGACGGCCGGCGTGGCATAGAGCGCGGAGGAGTCGTAGATCCGCCCGAGCTCGAGGCCGAGCCCCGTCCCGTCGAGGGAGAACCTCGGCGACGCGGAGATGTTCCCGAGGTCGTGGCAGGCGAAGGCGACTCCGAAAGCCGTCCGGAGGGCCTCGGGGCCGGATTCCGGCTCGCCGGTCCTCTCGGCCCAGCGGCAGGCCGCCCGCGCGAGGCCGAAGGGGTCCGAGCCCTCTTCGAACGCCGCGAAGACCGCCTCGATGCCGTCGCACACGGCCGCGACGTGGCGCTCGTTGTGGTACGAGGGGTTCGGCGCGACGCCCGGGACCGCGGCTTCCGGGAGCCGGGCCCAGACCTCCCTGTCGAACCGCTCGTGCTCGGTGACGGCCAGAGCCCGGACCTCGCGAACGAGCTCCGGGGTGCGCGGGACGAACGGCTCGCTTCCAGGACGAGTCATCAGGCTCTCGCCGTCATGTTAGCAGCGCGCCATCCTTCCGGCACGCCCCACGGCGCCGGCCCCACGGCGTCCGTGGACCCGCGCCCCCGCCGAGGAAGAGGAGGGCGCGGGCAGGACCCGCCGTCCCGCCCGCGCCCTTCCCGGGGCGATTCGTGGGCCGCGCGCCGTCAGCGCGCCTTCCGGTCGAGGAGGCGGCCGTCGGCGTCCCGGAGCTCGACGACGAGCGGCATCGCCCCGACCGCGTGCGTCGAGCACGACAGGCAAGGGTCGAAGCTGCGGATGACGGCCTCGACGCGGTTGAGCATCCCCTCGTGGATCTCCTGGCTGCTGATGTAGTGCCGGGCCGCCTGGAGGATCCCGCGGTTCATGGCGAGGTTGTTGAAGCCCGTCGCGATGATGAGGTTGGCCCACTCGATGAGCCCGTTCTCGTCGATCCGGTAGTGGTGGATGAGCGTCCCGCGCGGGGCCTCCGAGACGCCGATCCCCTCGAAGTTGTTCGGGCGCGCGTGCGCGCGCACCTGCCTCGAGAGGATCGCGGGGTGGTGGAGGAGCTCCTCGATCCGCTCGAGGCAGAAGACCACCTCGATGAGACGGGCGTAGTGGTAGTGGAACGACGAAAGGACGGCCCCGCGCTCGAGGGCGCGGAACTCGGCCCACTCTTCGTTCGCCCGGGGCGTGTCGATCCCGTCGATCACGTTCATCCGGGCGAGCGGCCCGACGCGGAGCATCCCCGCGGGGTAGCCGGCCGGCTTGAAGTACGGGCTCTTGAGGTACGAGTCGGGCTCGACGGCCTCGCCGATCAGCTCGCGGTAGGTCGCCGGGTCGGCGTTGTCGACGACGACCTTGCCGTTCGCGTCGACGATCCGGAGGACGCCGTCCGTCATCTCGAGCTTGTCCTCGGCCGTCGTGAGGCCCAGGAAGAGGCTCGGGAAGTTCGCGAAGGTCCGGATCTCCTCCCGGAACCCCTCGAGCGACTGCTTCGTCTTCTCGAGGGCCCGCCCGACGATCTCGTAGCACTCCGGGAGCCAGGAGAGGATGAGGTCGCGCTTGTCGGCCGTGAGCGCCTGGTCGACGCCTCCCGGTACGAGCCACGCCGGGTGGATCCGCTTGTCGGCGAGGGTCTCGATGACCTGCTGCCCGAAGCGGCGGAGGCGGACGCCGTCGCGCGCGTCCTGGGGATGCTTCTCGAGCACCCCGAAGATGTTCCGCTTCGCCGGGTCGGAGTCGAAGCCGAGGAGGAGGTCCGGCGAGGAGAGGTAGAAGAAGCTGAGCGCGTGCGACTGGACGATCTGCGCCAGGTTCAGGACCTGGCGCAGCATCGCCGCGGTCTCGGGGATCCGGACCGCGAGGATGGCGTCGCACGCCTTGGCCGAGGCGACGAGGTGGCTGACGGGGCAGATCCCGCAGATGCGCGCCATGAGCGACGGCATCTCGTAGAACGGCCGCCCCTCGCAGAACTTCTCGAAGCCGCGGAACTGGGTGACGTGGAATCGGGCGTCGGAGACGTGCCCGGCGTCGTCGA
>CAZNSS010000405.1:0-4144 GCA_964575465.1 uncultured Holophagales bacterium
TGAAGGACGGGCCGACGCTCCGCTTCGGCGACGTCACGTTCGACCCGGCCCGGCGCCTCGTCCTGCGCGGCCCGCGCCCGGTACACCTCGAGCCCCGGGCTCTCCGCCTCCTCGAGCTCCTCCTCACGTGCCGGCCGAAGGCGCTCTCGAAGGCCGAGATCCTCGACGTCGTCTGGCCGGGTACGTTCGTCACCGAGGGGAGCCTCAGCGCCCTCGTGAAGGACCTCCGGAAGGCGCTCGGGGAGAGCGCCCGGTCCCCGTCGTACGTCCGGACGGTCTTCGGCTACGGGTACGCTTTCGAGGGGACGGTCCACGAGGTGGCCCCCGTGGCGCCGTCATCGGAGCGGCACGCGCTCCTCTGGGCCGGGACCGAGGTCCGCCTCGCCGACGGGTCGAACGTGATCGGGCGGGAGCCTCCCGCGGGGATCGTGATTCCCCACCCGTCGGTCTCGCGCGAGCACGCCCGGATCGAGGTCGAGGGAGAGCGTGCCGAGATCGAGGACCTGGGCAGCAAGAACGGGACGTGGCGTGGCGAGACGCGGATCGCCGGGAGAGCGGTGCTCGCGGACGGAGACGAGCTTCGGGTCGGCGCCGTCCGCCTCACCTACCGTGGGCCGGTGGCCTGCCGGCCGGGAGACACCGAGACCTACGCGTGACCGCGGCGCGGCCTACTCGTCGCCGCGCGGGATGTCGAGGGGCTGGACCGCCGCCCACGCGATCGCCGCGGGGATCGAGTCCGGGGCGAGTCCCTTCCAGTACACCGTCCACTGGGGGAGGCGCATCAGGCCGTCGCAGAGCTTGGCGTACCACTCGCTGATCGGGTTCGTGCGGCGGGCTCGCCAGAAGACGACCGGGACCTCGGTCTCGAGCGCCTCCCAGAGGTCGCGCGCGATGCCCTCGCCCTGGGCCTCGGCCGAGACGGCGAACTTGGTCAGGTAGGCGCCGAGGGGCGTCTCCTCGAGGATGACGCATCCGCGGTACCCCTCGTCGAGGAAGACGCGGCTCGGCGTCCGTTCGAAAAACGCCTCGGCGGGGGGACGGCCGAAGCTCGAGGCGAGAAGGTCGCGGACGCGCGGCACGTCGACGCCGTCCCAGCCGTCGTGGCGGGCGATGCGCGCGCCGCGCCGGAGGAGGGTGCCCGCCCCCTTCACGGTGAAGAGCTCGCGGAGGACGTTCAGCGGCGACGTCACGGCCACCGTGAAGGAGGGAGGGGCGGTTCCCTCGCAGAGGCGCCGCGCCCCCTCGAGGATGAGGGCCTCCTTGCGCGAGAGCTCGCCGCTCGCGAGGAGGCCGGGGACGTCGGTCGTCAGGTTCACGATCGGGACGAGGGCACCCCCCTGGCGGAGGCCGCCGGGGCGGTGGAGGAAGAGGAGCTTGCGGGTCTCGAGCCCAGCGAGGAGCGCCCCGACCCGGGCGAGGCGCTCTTCCACCTGCTCCTCGGCGGCCGGGTCGAAGACGACGACCGGAACGGCTCCGCTCCGGACGCAGAGGGTGACGCGGGCGGCGAGGCTGCGCCGCCTCGCGCGGAGGACCTCGACGCGGAGCCCCTCGTCCTCGAGATGCCGGCGGAGCGATCGTGCGTGGAGCACGGCCTCGGCGGGCTGGAAGATGCCGAGAACGACGGTCGGGAACAGGTCGAGCGCCGCGAGGAACCGGAGGTCCTGCACGACGGCGTCGGCCGCGTTCGCCATGACGTTCGCGTCGACGGCGATCGCCGCGAACTGCTCCCGGGGGCGCGCGCGAAAGAGGTCGAGGTAGAGGCGCGCCTCGGACGGGCGTCCCGTGCTCTCGAGGAAGCGGAGGACGACGTCCTGCGGGGCGAGCTCCGCGTGGGAGGCGGAGGTGGGGCGGTCGGCGTCCATGGGGGACGGAGGATACGGACTTTCCGCTCGCCGCGGGACGGTCACCCCGGACGCGGACGCGCCGTCGCGGGGTACCGCCCGACGGCGGAGCCCGGTGCTACTTCTGGGCCTCTTCCAGCGCCTTCGCGAAATCCTCCCAGGTCTTCTTGAACTGCTTCTCCTCGTCCTTCGTGAGGATCCGGAAGGGGACCTGGACCTCGCTCTTCTCGAACTTCACGACGAGCCAGTGCAGCCCGGTCTGGATCCCGCCGGGGATCTTGAAGAAGAGGCGGCCGACAGAGGCCCTGTTGTCGGCGAGGTCGACCTGGTCGAAGGAAAGGGGATTCCCCTTGCCGAGGTCGGCGAAGAACTGGAAGGCGTTGGCCTTCGTCGTGCCCGCCGGGAAGTAGTTGATCGAGTCCTTCTGCACCTTGATACGGGCGTTCAGGGCGTTGAGGCCGAGGGCCCCGGAGTACTCCTTCTGCGTGGCGAGCGGGACGATCTTCCCGTCCGGTGTCTTTACCGAGAACGCATCGCGCTTGAGTGTCTGGTACTTCACCCCTTCGCGCAGCGTCAGGCCCGCCTGGAGGTACATCCACTCCTCGCCGACGGAGCCGTTCGCGATGCGGTATCCGAGGGTGACGTACCCCTCGTTGTTGTAAGCCACGCGGACGAACTGCCCCATGATGTTGAAGACTTCGGGGACGGTCGGCTGGGGCTTGTACGCGGCCATGTCCGGCGTGGGGCTCTGGGCGACGGCGGGGACCGCGACGACGGCGGCGACGGCGAGGGCGAGCAGCGGCAGAAGCACGGTATGGCGACGGCAGGGCATCATGCGGGTTCCTCTCTCCTTCTCGGCATGGCGCCAGCTCCGGGGGAACGGTCCTCGCCGGAACCACCGAAGGCGACGCGGGTCGAGTGGAATTGTCCCACCAACCGAGAGCGGTGAGGCCTTTCGCGGGCATCGTCGCCGGCCCGGGCCGACTCGATTCACCAGATCGCCGTGGCGCGGGTGCGCGAGGAATCCTCCGGATGATCCATCACCGCGTCCTTCTCTTCGGAGCGACGGGCAAGACCGGCGCAGGGGAACGACTAGACTTCAGGGGCGTTCCGGAGTGGACGGAGGATTCGGCCGGATGTCCGGAGCCGAATCGGTACGACCGCCGTTTCGCCGGAAGAAGGAGGACCAGATGGCAGAGCCCGTGATCGCCGCCCGCCAGCCCGTGGCCGTGAAGCTCGAGGCCGGGAAGACCTACGCGTGGTGCCGTTGCGGCGCGTCGAAGGGCCAGCCCTTGTGCGACGGGTCGCACAAGGGGACCGAGTTCACGCCGCTCGTCTGGAGGGCCGAGGAGACGAAGGAGGCGTGGCTCTGCCAGTGCAAGCACGCGAAGAAGGCGCCCTTCTGCGACGGGACCCACAAGACCGTCTGAAGCCGGCCGCGAAGCTCGCCGCGAAGGCCTGGTTTCTCGCGATCCGTCCGCGGACCCTTCCCGCGGCGGCCGCGGGCGTCGTCATGGGGGCGGCCGTGGCCTGGGCCGACGGCCGGTTCCGCCTCGTCGCGTCCCTGGCCTGCCTCGTCGCCGCGCTCCTCCTGCAGATCGGGAGCAACCTCGCGAACGACGTCTTCGACTTCGAACGCGGGAGCGACACCGCCGGGCGCCTCGGGCCGACGCGCGTGACCCAGGCCGGCCTGCTCACTCCGGCGCAGGTGAAGGGCGGGATGGCGGTGGCCTTCGGGCTGGCCGTTCTCCCCGGCCTCTTCCTCGTCCGGCTCGGCGGCGTACCGATCGTCGTGGTCGGCATCGCCTCGATCCTCGCGGCGATCGCCTACACGGGAGGACCGTTCCCGCTCGGGTACCACGGCCTGGGCGAGCTCTTCGTCTTCCTCTTCTTCGGCCTCGCGTCCGTGGCGGGGACGTACTACGTGCAGGCGGGTGTCGTCTCCGCGACGGCGTGGGCGATGGCCGTGCCCCCGGGCCTCCTCATCACGGCGATCCTCGTCGTCAACAACCTGCGCGACCTCGAGGAGGACCGGAGGGCCGGAAAGCGGACGCTGGCGGTGCGTCTCGGGGAGCGTGCGACGAAGGCCGAGTACCTGGCGTGCCTGGTCCTCGCCTACCTCGCGCTTCCGGTGGCGGCGCTCGCGGGCCTCGCGCCGTGGCCGGGGCTCGTGGCCTGGCTCTCCCTTCCCCTGGCGTTCCGGGCCGCGCGCGTGGTGCTGACGCTGACGGGCCGCCCGCTGAACGAAGCGCTGGCGGTCACGGGGCAGACCGCGCTGGCCTTCAGCGTCCTCTTCTGGATCG
>CAZNSS010000406.1:0-4144 GCA_964575465.1 uncultured Holophagales bacterium
TCGACGGATCCAACACTCTCTTGACCTCCATTCCGTAGTTCCTGATGAGGATCGCCTTGACGAGGCCGATCCGCACTCTGGGAACGTTGCCTTCAATTCGTGCACGTCGGATCGCCATCTCAAGCAGCACACTCGGGAACCGCCTTCCAAGCACGATCGTCTCGAACAGGCTTCCCGCGAGCGTCTGAGGGAAGTTCTTGACCTCGCCCTGTGCTGCCAGACTTCCGACGACCTTCCGGAGAGGCGTCGCTTCGCTGTCGCGGTCGGATGCCCGCGTCAGCAGCGATTCCGAGAAGTAGCGGCGGATGTTGGAAGCCACTAGCTGGACTGTCGATTCAATCCACCCTTGCAGGATCGCCCTACCTTCCGCGCCTGAAACTAGCGCCATGAAGAACGGTGCGTTCTCGTCGAGACCGGGCGCGTGGCCCTTCCAGGGCGACCCGACCAAGGCCGCTATCGCGTCTGCATTCCCATCGAGCCACAGCGAGAAGACGTCATCGAAGTCCGCATTCCTCGACCAGAAGACAGCTGTCGTGTCCTCAGTGACGCGGTACGCTTGTCGTCCCCTGCCCTCCGAGCCTCCGACGGAACCACCGCGAAGAAGCCAGTTCAGCCCGGTCGTGTAGCCGTCGGCACACGGTTGGCAGATTGGAGCGTTATCGGCTCGCTTCAGTCCATAGGACATGAAGGCGTCCTTGTTGAATGACACGAGCGAGGCTCCCATCGTGCCTGCGCCCGCGAGACGTTCTATCTTGGGGCTCTTCCGAGCTGCCGGCCGCTCTAGGCCACAAACGAGGCACTTAGTCTCGAGCCGACCACTCCCCGCTCCTTCTCGCTTTCCGATCCAGTATTCACGAACTGCTGGCCGATCGGAAATGAACTCCTCACCTGCGCCCGCGAGAGTGAAGGCGAACAGGTCGTTCTGTTCGAGGTCCGTCAACCGAAGAATTTCTTCGTTGCCGTGGGGTTGCCTCAGAAACGCAGCGATAGCGCGCGCACCGGCGTCTCCAGTCGCGGCGGCGACGGCTTCAACCTCGGTGAGGAAGGAGGCGCGCCTCAGCGCCAGTTTCGCTGGATTCCGAGGATTCTTTGGCCTGGTCCCGAGCAGAACGCTTGGATCCATTCCAAACACGTATTCCGAATTCTCGACTAGGAAGTCCCCTTCGTTGCCCGATGTCTTTCCCCTACGTCGAGGGACGGGAAACCTCTTGGGCCGTGGCCGCCCACGCTCTCCGGGAGGAACGGGTTCTGCCGTCGACTCGATGCCCAGGCACTTCCCGGCCTCATCGATTCGTATCAGGTACTTCACGGGCTTCGGCTCGTAGTGGGGGTCATCGAGCAGTCCCTGCGACTCCGCGAGCCGCTTCAGCTCTCGGAGAATCATGCCGCCGCCTCCCTCTCGTCCCACGGCGGCACGACCAAGACCCCGTCCTTCAGTCTGGCCTCGAAGAACCTGGGCCGATTCGACTCCCCGAACTCGATGTCGTGGAGCATTAGCCCGAGATCTCGCGTAACCGGGATCGGGTCGGGGGCACCGCGAGCGGGCAGGAACTCGGCGGCGAACTCCCGGCAGCCCAGGTACGGCTGATTGAACGACTGCCCTTTCTCCAGGCGCCGCGAGAACATCTCCACGAACTTCGTGACCGTTTCGTCGGCCCCAGCCTTCGCGGTCATCCCGAAGGTCGCCTCCACGACGTAGTCCACGTCCGCCAGCGCCACCGTGTTCCGCTGCGCGCGGTCCTCGTCCACGAAGAAGTCCCGCAGCGGTGCGCCCTTTATGGCCGACCGGACTGAGTCCACGGGCACCTTCGAGTTGACCTCGTTGCGTTTGAAGGCGGTGAAGAGGATCGGTCTCAGCACGCGGATCCGCTCGACGCGCCACCTGATCGCGGGCTTCCAGAGGACCGCCTCGAGGGCGCCCCGCGCTGCCGAGGGCGTCATCACCTCGTAGCTGACCCTCTCCGTCTTGAACTCGGGCCGCGTGAAACACGCGAGCGGCCCTCTAAGCCGAATGACCAGCGTCGGACTTCGTTCCTTCACCCAGGTTCCTCCTTTCTGTCGCTCAGATGCTCAGGCTCTCTGGATCGGGGAAGAGTGGCCCCGTCAGCCTGAGGCCCAGCCGGGAGTCGTAGAGGTTTCTGTGAGTCTGCGCGAGCGCCCAGACCGCCTCTCGGACGTGTTCCAGGGCGCCGACCTCGAAAAGACGTCGGAACCCGGACTTCGACACGGTCGCGGCGTACGGCTGGAGAGCCCGCATCGTCTGACGATTCGGCCCTTCCTTCCGGAGCCGTTCGAGGACTTCTTCAGACCCCCTGGCGCCCGTTCCCCACGGCACGACGACCGGCTGAACGGTCTGATCGATGACGATCGCCTTCTCCGCCACCTCGCGATACCGGAGCTTCTCGCGTGCTTCCTGAATGCCACGCGTGTCGGTGTCGGAGAGGAAGTAGAGGCGGCGGAAGTAGGCTTCGAAATGCTCCGGGCGGAGCGGATCCAGAGTCGCTCCAAGTTCGGCCAGGAGCCCACGTGTCGTTTCCAGGCCCCTCCGGAGAATGCCGGGAGGCGGCTCCGTCGGTGCGACGAAGACCACGACTCGCCCAGATTCACGCCTACCCTCGCGGTTGCATCTGCCGGCGGCCTGCGCGATCGCGTCGAGGCCCGCGAGCGCCCGATAGACGACCGGAAAGTCGATGTCCACTCCGGCCTCGACGAGCTGCGTCGAGACGACCCGAACAGGCTTGCCGTCCCGGAGCCCCTCCTTGATTCGGCGGATGATCTCCAGCCGGTGGGCCGGACACATTGAGGCGGAGAGATGGATGACGTCGCCCGGCAGGAGACTCACGAGGTCGAGCGCATCGGCTCGCTTGTGGACGATGGTGAGGAAGCTCTCCTCGGCTTGGAGCTCGGCTGCAAGGTCGCCCCAGGTGATCGGCTCCGATACATCTCGAGGCCACTCGATCCGAGCGCGACGCAGCTCTGCGAACTCTGAAGCGGGGTCGGGCAGGATCTCCCGCACCCCGACGAGCCCAGGGAACCCTTCTCTCTCTGCGAGCGCCGGCTGCGTCGCCGTGGAGACCACAAGCGTCGATCCGAACCGTGTGGTCAACTGGCGGAGAACGTCCAGGATGGACGTGAGGAGCGTGGTCGGCAGGGTTTGCGCCTCATCCAGGATAACGACGCTTCGGGCGATGTTGTGGAGCTTCCGGCATGCGCTCGAGCGGTTGGCGAAGAGGCTTTCGAAGAACTGCACGCCCGTCGTGACGATGATCGGGGCGTCCCAGTTCTCCGAACAGAGCCTGGCGTGAAGCGTCTCCCGCTCCGGGTCGAGATTCGAGTGGTGCTCGACGACGGCTTCCGTGCCCAGGATGTCACGGTACACCTGTGCCGACTGCTCGATGATCGAGGTGAACGGGAGCACCACGATGATGCGTCGAAGGCCGTGTGCCACGGCGTGGCGGAGCGCGAAGGTCATCGACGCCAGCGTCTTGCCCGCCCCGGTGGGTGCTGTGAGGCTGAAGACACCTGGTTCTCTCGTCGCTGCGTCCCTACAGGCATTGAGAATCCGCCGGCGCGACTGGTTTACAGGCGCGTCCGATCGGTCTGCACCCAGGCCTTCCGTGTGGTTCTCAAGTAACCGCAGCAGAGCAGGCAGATCCGCGTCGCCTGTTCTGATCTCGGCTTTCGCTCTGTCGAGGAAACGCTCCGTGTCGAGGAAGTCCGCGTCCACCAGGGCCGAAAAGAGAAAGCGCGTCCAGAGCTCCATGGCGCGGAGGTTCTCCGGACTTGTGTCGCGAGCATCAATCGGCAGCGTGGGCAGTGCTCTGGGGCTCAACCACTCGCCTGAAGCACCGCCGCTCACGGCCTTCTCGAGTAGCTCCCGTCGCATCAGCCGAGGGACGACCTCCTCCTGGAGATTCCCCAGTCCAGCGTGGTGGCCTGCGATGGCAAGAGCCACGGGCAGGCCCGAGCGACCGAGGACCTGGCTCGCATGTATCGCCCCTGCCGTCGAGTGGTCGGGTCGTCCTGGGTTCTCGACGTGGGCATCCGGATCGCCGGCGCCAATTCTGGTCTGGAACGCGCCGGAGTACTTCCCGAGGTCATGCCAGAGTCCCGCGAGCCTCGCCCACTCTTCGGCGTTCCAAGG
>CAZNSS010000407.1:0-4143 GCA_964575465.1 uncultured Holophagales bacterium
AAGGACGGCCCCGGCGACTGCCCGATCTGCGGCATGAAGCTGGTCCCCATCGAGGAGGAAGCCCACGAGGCAGCGGTGGCGGGAACGACCGCGCCGTCCGGCGAGAGGAAGATCCTCTTCTACCGGTCCCCGATGAATCCGCAGGAGACCTCGCCGACGCCAAAGAAGGACTCGATGGGGATGGACTTCGTCGCGGTGTACTCGGACGAGGTCGACGCGGGAGCGAAGGGGCCGGACGGTCTTGCCACGGTCACGATTGACGCCCAGAAGCAGCAGCTGCTGGGTCTCAAGACGATCGAGGTGAAGAGGGCGTCCTTTGAAACGTCCATCCGGACGACCGGACGCATCGCGTACGACGAACGGAGGGTCCACCACGTCCACACGCGCTACGAGGCCTACGTCGAGGCGATCGAAGCGGACTACACCGGCAAGTACGTCAAGAAGGGCGACGTCCTGGTGAAGGTCTACAGCCCGGAGCTGTACGCGACGCAGCGGGAGTACCTGATGGCGCTCAAGGCCGCGAAGTCCACGTCGGGATCGGCGATCCCGTCCGTCTCGCAGGGGGGGCAGGACCTCGTTGCGGCCGCCCGGCAGAGGCTCCTCCTGTGGGACATCACCCCTCAGGACATCGACGCCCTCGAAAAGCGCGGCGAGCCGACCAGGACGCTGAACATCTACGCGCCCATCTCCGGATTCGTCACCGGCAGAACGGCCTACCACGGGATGAAGGTCATGCCGGCCGATTCGCTCTTCGACATCGTCGACCTCTCCGGCGTCTGGGTCATCGCGGACGTCTACGAGTACGAGCTCCCCAGGCTGTCTCTCGGCCAGACGGCGACGATGACGCTCTCCTACTGGCCCGGGAAGTTCTGGACAGGGCGCGTGACCTATGTCTACCCGGCCGTGGACGAGATGACACGGACCGTGAAGGTCCGCCTCGAGTTCGCGAATCCCAGGGAAGAGCTGAAACCCGAGATGTACGCCCAGGTCACGATTCACGGGCAGTCTCGGGACGCGCTCGTCCTTCCCGACGACGTCGTCCTCGACAGCGGTACGCGAAAGATCGTCTTCGTCGCAGAGGGGAAGGGAAAGCTCTCCCCGCGTGAGATCTCCGTCGGCGACCATGCGGGCGGGCAGTACGAGGTGACGGGCGGCCTCTCTGCAGGGGAGACCGTCGCCAGGGGAGCCAACTTCCTCGTCGACTCGGAGTCGCGCTTGAAGGCGGCCCTCTCTGCGATGACCTCGACCGCGCCCGCGAAGCCGTCCGGGGGGCCGGCGAAGGGGCCCGCTCCACCCGCGACGCCACCGGCTCCCGCGACGCCAGCGGGCCACCAGCACTGAGGAGGATGACGTGAGCCTACCGAGCACCGGAGAAGGCGGGCCGATCAAGCGGATCATCCGCTTCTCGGCCGAGAACAAGTACCTCGTCCTCGCGCTCTACGCCATCGCGGTCGTCATCGCGCTCGGTGTGATGAAGCGGATTCCGCTCGACGCGATCCCGGACCTTTCCGACACCCAGGTCATCATCTACACGCGCTGGGACCGGAGCCCCGACATCCTCGAGGACCAGGTCACGTACCCGATCGTGACTTCTCTCCTCGGGGCGCCGAAGGTAAAGACCATCCGGGGCTTCTCGGACTTCGGGTTCTCCTACGTCTACGTCATCTTCGAGGACGGGACCGACCTCTATTGGGCTCGCTCGCGTGTCCTCGAGTACCTCTCGAAGATCCAGGGCAAGCTGCCGGAGGGCGTCAGATCGGAGCTCGGCCCTGACGCCACGAGCGTCGGCTGGGTCTTCCAGTACGCCCTCGTCGACGAGTCGGGACAGAACTCCACCGCGGACCTTCGGTCCTATCAGGACTGGTTCCTACGGTACGCGGTCCAGTCGGTTCCGGGCGTGGCCGAGGTCGCGACCATCGGTGGCGTACAACGCCAGTACCAGGTCACGGTCGACCCGAACACCCTCGCAGCCTACGGCGTCGGGCTGGAGGCCGTGTCCTCGGCGATCCGCAAGAGCAACAACGAGGTCGGGGGACGTCTCATCGAGTTCTCGGGCAAGGAGTACATGGTCCGGGGCCGCGGATACCTCAAGGACATCGGTGACATCGAGAAGATCGTCATCAAGACTAACGAGCGCGGGACCCCTGTCACGATCGGAGACGTCGGTAACGTCTCGCTCGGGCCAGAGATCCGACGAGGCATCGCGGACCTCGACGGCAAGGGAGACGTCGTCGGCGGCGTCGTCGTCATGAGGAGCGGCGAGAACGCGCTCAATGTCATCGAGCGCGTCAAGAAGAAGCTCGAGGACGTGAAGCCTTCCTTGCCACCCGGAGTGAAGGTCGTCACGACCTACGACCGGTCGGACCTGATCGAGCGTGCGGTGGAAGGCCTGAAAAGCAAGCTGATCGAGGAGATCATCGTCGTCTCGATCGTCATCCTGATCTTTCTCTGGCACTTCCCGAGCGCCATCGTCCCGATCCTGACGATTCCCATCTCGGTCATCCTGGCGTTCATTCCGTTCCAGCTGCTGGGGCTGAACATCAACATCATGTCGCTCGGGGGCATCGCCATCTCCATCGGCGTCCTCGTCGACGGGGCCATCGTGGAGGTGGAGAACGCCTACAAGAAGCTCCAGCTCTGGAACGACGGGGGTCGACCAGGGGACTTCCACAAGGTCCGCCTCGAGGCGCTGATGGAAGTCGGCCCCTCGGTCTTCTTCTCGCTTCTCGTGATCGCCGTCGCGTTTCTCCCCGTGTTCACGCTCGTCGATCAGGAAGGCCGGCTCTTCAAGCCCCTGGCCTACTCGAAGAACCTCGCCATGGCCATCGCGGCGCTTCTGGCGATCACCCTCGATCCGGCGATGCGGATGCTGTTCGCCCGGATGGACTACTTCCACTTCCGGCCGAGGTGGCTCGCCTGGATCGTGAACCAGGTGACGGTTGGGAAGTACTACGCCGAGGAGAAGCACCCGATCAGCACCCTGCTGCACAAGATCTACGAGCCGCCGTGCCGGGCGGTCCTCAGGCACCCCAAGACGACGATCGCGGCGGCGCTCGTCGCGATGGCCGTGACGGTGCCGGTCTACTTCAAGCTCGGGTCGGAGTTCATGCCTCCACTCTACGAGGGAAGCATCCTCTACATGCCGACGACCCTTCCCGGGATCTCCGTCACGGAAGCGGAGCGGCTCCTCCAGGTGCAGGACAAGCTCCTCCGGTCGTTCCCCGAGGTGGAGCGCGTCTTCGGAAAGGCGGGCCGGGCCGAGACGTCCACCGATCCGGCGCCGTTCTCGATGATGGAGACGACCGTCATCCTCAAGCCGGAGTCCGAGTGGCGCCACCGGGAGCGCTGGTACTCCTCTTGGGCGCCAGGCTGGCTCGCACGCGTCTTCGGGCACGTCTGGCGGGACCGGATCTCCCACGAGGATCTCGTCGACGAGATGGACCGGGCGCTGAAGATCCCGGGCACGACGAATGCGTGGACGATGCCGATCAAGGCCCGCATCGACATGCTCTCGACGGGAATCCGGACACCCATCGGGATCAAGATCTTCGGAGCCGACCTCGCCGAGATCGAGAGGATCGGAAAGGACGTCGAGAGCGCCGTCAAGTCGGTGCCTGCGACCCGGTCGGCTTTCGCCGAACGCGTCGCAGGCGGCTACTTCGTCGACTTCGACCTGAAGAGGGACCAGCTGGCGCGCTACGGCCTCACCGTGGACGACGCCAACGAGGTCATCATGACGGCGATCGGCGGCGAACCGATTACCACGGTCATCAAGGGCCGCGAGCGCTACAGCGTCTCGCTCCGCTATCCCCGTGAGCTGCGGGAGGACCTGACGCTCCTCGAGCGGGTGCTCGTCCCGACGATGTCCGGGGCACAGATCCCGCTGGGCCAGTTGGCGTCGATCCGCCTCGTCCAGGGTCCGGCGATGATCCGGAACGAGAACGGACTCCTCTCGGGCTACGTTTACGTCGACTTCGACACCGGCAAGGAAGACGTAGGCGGCTATGTCGAGAAGGCGAAGAAGGCCGTTTCGGAGCGCGTGAAGCTCCCGACCGGATACACGCTCGTCTGGAGCGGCCAGTACGAGAACATGATCCGCGTCCGCGAGCGTCTGAAGGTCGTCATCCCGATCACGCTCGTCCT
>CAZNSS010000408.1:0-4141 GCA_964575465.1 uncultured Holophagales bacterium
CGCCGCCCGCCCGGCCCGGCCCGCGAGCGAGGCCGCGGTCTCGTCGCCGGAGAGCCAGCGCCGCTCCCGGATCCCGCAGGCGCCGACGATCCACTCCTCGGTCACGCCGAGAAGGGGCGCGAGCTCGGACGAGGGGACGACGCGCTCGGGGAGGGCGTGGCCGAGGCCTGCGAGGTGCGCCACGGCCGTCAGGCGGCGCGGCTCGTGAAGTAGCGTTCGATCTTGGCGACCGTCTCGAAGCGCCGCGGCGTCAGGTCGGCGTCGGGGACCTTCACGCCGAAGGCCCCCTCGAGGCGCGCGACGGCGTCCATCAGGCCGAACGAGTCGAGGACGCCGAGCTCGAAGAGCGAGGCGTCGGCGTCTTCGGGGATCGGCGCGCGGGCGAGCGGTTCGAGCGTCGTGCGGATCGTCTTTTCGGTGGGAGTCATGCGACCGTGCAGTTTAGCGAACCGCGCGCGCGGGCGTCTCGAAGAAGACCATGCCGTAGTCGCCGACGACGCGGAAGCCGAGGGCCAGGTAGGCCCGCCGTGCCGCTCCGTTCTCCCTTTCGGTGAAGAGGACGGCGCGCCGGACCCCCTCGGCACGGGCGGAGAGAAGGGAGCCGGCGACGACGGCCCGCCCGAAGCCACGGCCCCGAAGGGAGGGAGGCGTGTACACGCCCCCCACCTGGACGACGTCTTCCAGGCGGGCGTTGAATCCGCTGAACGCGACCGCCGTCCCCTCCTCCCTGAGGACGAATGCGTTCCCCTCGTCGACGAGGCGATCGATCTCCCCGGCGCAGGCCTTCGCCAGATCCGGGCTGGCGACGGCGCCGAGCGTCTCCACGGCGTAGGCGACGCGCCAGTCGGCGAGGAGGGGGAGCTCGTCGGAACGCGGAGGCGAACAGGTGGTCCGGCCGAGGAGCAGCGATTCGGGCACCGCCAGCTCCCCGAACGCGACGGAGAAGAGCTCCGCCTCGTGGTCCATCGTCGTCGCGACCCCGTTAAGGCCGAGCGCCGCGCGGGCCTCGTCGACCTGGCCGCGCGGACCGGAGATCCCGGCGAGCGAGCGGCCGGACGCCTCGAGGGTGGCGCGCGAGAGGGCCGGGAGCCCGGCGGGCGCTTGGAGGAGGAGCACCCCGTTCCAGCAGTGCGCGGCGACGCCGGTGATCGAGGGACCCTCGAAGGAGGCGACCCAGGTGGCGCTGTAGGCCGCGCCCGTGTCGACGATTCCCGCGGCTCGGAGGTTCCCGAGGAGGAAGAGCGAGGAGTCGACGTGAGGCCTCAGGAAGGTTTCGACCGCCGGCTCGTCCCCCGGCCCGAGGAGACGTGTCGGGGGGCTCACCGTGGTGGCGCCGGGGAGCTGTCGGGGTCAGCCCCGACGAGGTGGACGGTGCGGGTCGGAAACGCGAAGCCCGTCCCGGCCTTCTCGACGATCTCCATGATGCCGAGGAGGATCTCCTGCCGTATGCCGCGGAACTCACCGACATCGGTCGTCTGGAACCAGGCCATCAGCTCGACCTGCAGCGCCGAGTCGGAGAAGGCGAGGAACCGGACGACGACGGTGTCGGGCCAGATCTTCGGGTGGGCGCGGAGGAGCGACTCGATTCCCGAGATGACTTCCTTGAGCTGGGCCGCCGTCGCGCCGTACTGGAGCGCGAGGGTCGCCGCGAGCCGTATCCGGTCCCTCTCGGCGAACGTCTCGATCTGCATGTCGGCGAGCTTCCCGTTCGGGAACGTCACGAGGGTCCGGTCGAGCGTCCGGATCCGCGTCGAGCGGAGGCCGATCTTCTCCACGGTTCCCTCGACGCCCCCGACCCGGACGTAGTCCCCGACGCGGAGCGGCTGGTCGACGCCGATGGCGACGGCCCCGAAGAAGTTCTCGACCGTCTTCTGGGCGGCGAAAGCGATCGCGATGCCGCCGATGCCGAGTCCGGCGAGGACGCTGTTGACCGGGATCCCGAGCGCGGCGAGGGCGGCGAGGAAGCCCATGCCGATGACGAAGACCCGTCCGAAACGGACCGAGAAGTGGAGGAAGGAGCGGGCGCCCGCATTCGCCGTCGCCCAGGGCGCCTCGGCGAGGACGTCGCCCGCCACGGTGATCGCACGGAGGGTGGCCCAGAAGAAGGCGACGATCGCGCCCGACCTGAGGAGCTGGATGGCGAACTCCTCGGCCGGGGCGTAGAGGTCGAGGAAGGGGAGGCCGGCGCGGAGGAGAACCAGGGTCCAGCCGAGCGCGAACGGCCCTCGCATCCTGCGGAGGAGCGCCTCGTCCCACTTGCTCGACGTGTTTCGCGCGAGCCGGAGGAGGACCTTGCGCGAAGCCCAGCCGAGGAGTCTCCCGCCCCACCAGGCCGGGAGGAGGAGAGCGATCGCGGCGATCCACTGCCACCAGAGGAGCTGCTGCGGCCCCGGCCGGAGGAGGGGCGTCGGGATGCTGTCGAGGAGGCGACGGTTGTCGAGCGCGTCGTACCAGGCCGGGACGTGCGCCACGGTGGTTCGCGAAAAGACCCAGGTCGGGCTCTCCACCCGGTCCCTTCGAATGAGCCGGACCGGCTCGGGCTTCCCGGTGGCTCCTGTGATCGAGCCGATCTCCTCCAGCTCCGGCGGAAGGCCGTCGTCGCCGTGCCCGGTCGGGAGGGGAGAGACCTTGCCGACGTCGATCCAGAGCTCGCGGTCGAGGACGAGGCGCAGCTTGCGCGCGAGCTCTGGCCCCTTTCCCGCGAGCGCGGCCGGAAGCTCGAGGAACCGGGCTGCCTCGTCGTAGCGCCCGGCCCGCGTCAGGCCGAGGAACTCGGCGACCGTCGAACGCGGAGAGTCGGGAGCGGCCTCGGCGATCGCGACCTGCAGCGGGGCCGGCATGGCCGGTCCGCCGAAGCCCTTCGGGAGACCGGGGATCTGGCCGGCAGCCGGAACGGAGGCGCAGAAGAGGACGAGGGGCGCGAAGGGGAGCGCGCGGCGGAGTCGCACGGACCGAATACAGCACGCGCGCGCTGGGGGGTCAAGGGCGGGACCGGGCGGCGGCTCGCGCCGCCACCCGCCGAGCGTCACCTCTCGACGAGCGTGACCGGGACCTCGAGCTCCTTTCCGTCGCGCCGGAGAGTCGCCTTCACGACTTGTCCCGGGCTCATCCCCTTCAGCTTCTCCGAGAAGTCGCGAAGGTTCGCGACCTCCTTCCCGTCGAGCTTCAGGACGAAGTCCCCGGGCTTCACCCCGGCCTTCTCGGCGGGAGAGCCGGGAACGACCGCTTCGACCTTCACCCCCGGTCCCTCGAAAGCGAAGTCGGGCATCGTCCCGAAGCTGACGCGCCGGGCCGGCTGTCCGGGGGCGGACGCCGCGGCACCGCCCGCGCCCGGTGACGGCACGGCGGACGGATCTGCCGGGAGCTTCGGAGCGATCGACACGGCGAGCGGCTCGACCCGCCCCGCGAGCCACGACACGAGCTCCTTCGCGACGGCGGCGACCTTCGCGAGGCCGGGGACGTCGACCTTTTCCGCGGTATCGGAGGGGCGGTGGTAGTCGGCGTGGGGACCGGTGAGGAGCTGGACTGCCGGGACTCCGGCCTCGACGAAGCTGACGTGGTCCGACGACTCGAGGGTCTCCGGCACCGCCTTCGTCTCGACGCCCGTCACCCAGCTCGCGCCGCGGACGGCGTGAATCCACTCGGCCGCCGTCCCGGTCCCGAGGACCTGGAGCTTGCCGGCGCCGAGGCGCCCGACCGTGTCGAGGTTCACCGCCGCGAACGTCTTCGCGGCCTCGTAGGCCGAGGGCCCCGAGACCCAGCGCTTCGAGCCGAGCCTCCCCGCCTCCTCTCCCGTCACGGCGAGAAAGACGACCGGCCGCTTCGCCTTCTCGTCCTTCATCGTCCGCGCGAGCTCGAGGAGAACCGCCACGCCGCTCGCGTCGTCGTCGGCCCCGGGATGGACCTGTCCCTGGAACTCCTTCCGGGCGTCGGGCCATCCGTGGCCGAGGTGGTCGAGGTGCGCCACGACGACGACGGGCCGGTCCTTCAGGGCCGGGTCGCTCCCCGGCAGGACGCCGGCGACGTTCGCGACCTCGGCCGGCCCGCCCGACGCGGTCCGCTCGACGCGGAAGCGCTGGAGGAACCCGCCCAGGTCCCCGGCCGGCGAGAGCCCGCTCGCCGCCATCTCCGCGGCGGCGTA
>CAZNSS010000409.1:0-4133 GCA_964575465.1 uncultured Holophagales bacterium
TCCCGGCGCGCAAGCCGCGCGAGCGCCCGCGCCGCCGTCCCCGGGGCCGAGGGGACCGCCTTGTCGAAGAGGTCGCGCGTCCTCACGAGGAGCGGCTCGTGCCCCTCGCCGGTGAAGGTGAAGCCGGGGACGCCCGGCCGCCCGAAGCGCCGCCGCAGGCCCGATACGACCCGCCGCGCCTCGGAGGCCCACCGCGTGGCCTCCGCCTCGTCCGGCTCGGCTTCGGCGAGGTCGAGGAGGGCGACGGCGAAGAACGCCTCGTCCTCGAGGAAGGCGAGGATCCTCGCCTCCCCGTCCTTCCAGGTCCGGAGGAGCCGCCCTTCGCCGTCGCGCATCCGCGTCAGCAGGAACCGCACGCAATCGCGGGCCGCGTCGAGGTATCGCGGCTCGCCGAGGATCGACGAGGCGACCGCGAGCCCCGAGACCGTGAGGGCGTTCCACCCCGCGATCCGCTTGTCGTCCGTCGCCGGCGGGACGCGGAGGCGGCGCCTCTCGAGGAGCCTCGCCCGGATCGGTGCGAGGCGCCGCTCGTCCTCGGACGAGGGCTCGTCCGCGAGGTGGAGGACGTTCCGTCCCGTCGCGCGCCCCGTCGACTCGTCGTGGTAGTTCCCCTCGGGCCGCACGCGGTAGGCGCTCGCGAAGAGGGCGGCGTCGCCGAAGGCGGCTTCCCGCACCTCCTCCTCGGTCCAGACGAAGTACCTGCCCTCCTCCCCTTCGGAGTCGGCGTCGGTGGCGGCGAAGAAGCCGCCCTCCGCCCCGCGCATCTCCCCGAGGAGCCAGTCGCCGATCCCTCGCGCCGTCCGCCAGTAGAGGTCCCGCCCCGTCAGGACGAACGCCCTCGCGTAGAGCGCGAGGAGCTGCGCGTTGTCGGTCAGCATCTTCTCGAAGTGCGGGAGGAGCCAGCGCTCGTCGGTGGAGTAGCGGTGGAAGCCGCCGGCGAGGTGGTCGTGGATTCCGCCGAGGGCCATCTCGTCGAGGGTCTTCAGCGCCATCGAGCGGGCGATCGCGTCCCCCTCGGCGCCCTTCAGGAGGAGCCACTCGAGGGCGAGGTGCGGCGGGAACTTGGGTGCCCCGCCGAAGCCCCCGTGCCTCGCGTCGAACGTCCGCTTCAGGGTCGCCGTCAGGACGTTGCCCGTCGCGACGGAGAGCGCCTCCCGCCCGGCGCGGTCGGCGATCCGGTTCGCCCGCTCGACCTCGGCGACGATCTCGTCGGCCCCCTTCGCGAGCTCCTCTCGCCGCTCGTGCCAGGCCTCGGCGAGCTTCTCGAGAATCGTCCGGAAGCCGGCGCGGCCGTGGCGATCCTCCGCCGGGAAGTAGGTGCCGCCGAAGAAGGGGCGGCCGTCGGGGAAGAGGAACGCCGAGAGGGGCCATCCGCCCCGGCCCACCATCGTCTGAACCGCGCTCATGTAGACGTCGTCGACGTCGGGCCGTTCCTCGCGGTCGACCTTCACCGGGACGAAGGTCGCGTTGAGCTCCCGGGCGATCTCCTCGTTCTCGAACGACTCCCGCTCCATGACGTGGCACCAGTGGCAGGCCGAGTAGCCGATGGAGAGGAAGAGCGGCTTGTCCTCGCGGCGCGCCTTCTCGAACGCCTCCGCCCCCCAGGGGTACCAGTCGACCGGGTTGTGCGCGTGCTGGCGCAGGTAAGGGGACGACTCCTTCGCGAGGCGGTTCGCAGGGCGGGCGTTGTCCGACATTCCCGGATTCTCCAACATCCCCCCGGAAGCGGAGGCGGCTCGGGAGCCCGCACTACACTCCGCCGGCACGGAGATGCCATGAGCCACACCCACGCACCTTCCCCCCGCCACCGCGCCTCCGGGCTCCGTCCTGCGGCGCTCCTCCTCCTCGCGCTCTTCTCGCTCGGACCGGCGTCGTCGGCCCGGACCGAAGGGCCGGCCCCGACCCCGACCTCCTGGCAGGACGCCCGGAAGGTGACGCCCGAAGAGCTCGCGAAGACGCTCCGGACCGCGGACGCCGAGAAGCCCGCGATGTTCCACGTCGGTTTCCGCGTCCTCTTCGCCCAGGCACACATCCCCGGGTCGCTGTACGCCGGACCGGGTTCGAACGCGGCGGGAATCGACGCGCTGAGGAAGGCCGTCGCGGCCCTCCCGAGGACGAAGCCGATCGTCCTCTACTGCGGCTGCTGCCCGTGGGAGCGTTGCCCGAACATGGAGCAGCCCTGGCGCGTGCTCGTGGCCGCCGGCTTCACGAACGTCTCCGTCCTCGTCATCCCGAAGAACTTCGGGCAGGACTGGGCCCAGAAGGGCTATCCCGTCGAGTCGGGAGACGGGACCCGTGGCTGACCGGCCCGGCCGCCGGGTCGCGCCCGCCTTCCCGGCGGCTCTCCTCGCGTCTCTCCTCGCGACCGTCGCCTGGAGCGCCGAGCCTCCGCCACCGAAGATCGGCGGGCCGGCGCCGGTTCTCGGGGTGACCGACCTCGACGGGACGCGGCTCGACCTCGCCGCCCTCAGGGGAAAGGTCGTCGTCGTGGACTTCTGGGCCACCTGGTGTGCCCCGTGCCGCGGACAGGCGCCTCGCTGGGTCGCGCTTCAGGAGAAGTACCGGACGCAGGGGCTCGAGGTCGTCGGCATCTCGCTCGACGAGTCGCCCGAGCCCGTCCGCGATTTCCGGAAGGAGTTCCGGCTGAACTACCGGGTCGGCCTCGGGGACGCGAAGGTGGCGGAGCGCTGGGGTGGCATCCTCGGGCTCCCCGTCGCCTTCGTGATCGACCGAAAGGGGCGCCTCGCGGCGCGGCACGAGGGGGAGAACGACCTCTCGGCCGTCGAGAAGGACGTCCTCCGCCTGCTCCGGGAGCGCTGACGGGCGTTGGCGCCATAATGAACAAATGGCATCCATCGGAGACGCGTTCCGCCGGAAGGGCGTCGAAGCGGACGATGCCCTCACGCCCGGCGAGAGGGTCCTCCGCGCGCTGAAGCTCGGCGACGACGACGCCGAAGCCTTCCGCCGCGCCCGCGGCATACCGCGTGCCGCCGCCGAGGCGGAGCTCGCGTCCCGCAGGCGCTCCGGCCGGCTCCACAGCCGCGTGGCGGGGTCGGGATGAGCCTCCTCGGGAGGGTCGCGGCCCACTTCGCGAATCGCCGCGTCGCGTTCGCCACGGTCGGCGGCGTCGCGCTCGCCGTGAGGGGCGTCGCTCGCTCCACCTTCGACGTCGATCTCCTGACGATGGACACTGCCGTCCTCACCGACCCCTTCTGGGCCGTCATCGCGAACGACGGCCCCGCGGTCGAGATACGCAGCGGCGACGCCGACGACCCCCTTCGCGGCCTCGTCCGCCTCGTGGCGCGGGACGAGCGCTCGGTGGACGTCGTCGTCGGCCGCGGCTCCTGGCAGGAGGGCGTCGTGAAGCGCGCGGAACCCTTCGCGTTCCTCGACGTGAGGGTCCCGGTCGCCCGCGCCGCCGACCTCGTCCTCCTCAAGCTCCACGCCGGCGGCACGCAGGACCTCTGGGACGTCCGCCAGCTCCTCGACGCCGACCGCGACGGCGCTGTCGGCTTCGAGGTCGAGTCGCGCCTCTCCGAGATCCCCAAGGCCGCCGCCATCGCCTGGAAGCGCGTCAGGGACGCCTGAGGCCGGGGCACGGGCGTGCCTGCGCTAGAATCCCAGACCTGAGAAGGCCTCTGAATACGGTCCTTGCCTGACGGGAAGGCGCGCCCCCTGACGCGCCGGTGATCGAGACGGGCGACGTGCCCGGCGGTGTTGTTGTCGCCACGCGTCCCGGCTCTTCCTCCCCGTCCGCGACCGTTCCCCGCTGGAGGCCCCGCAATGCCCCTGACCCGATTCGGGTGGGATCACGACTTCGAAACCCTCTTCGAGAACCACGCGCGCACCGGGCTCGTCCCCGGACGCGTCCTGACCGCGACGCGCGAGTGCTACCGCCTCGCGACGCCGCACGGAGAGCTCGCTGCCGAGCTCTCCGGCCGCTTCCGCTTCGCGGCCGACTCCCCCGCCGACCTCCCCGCCGTCGGCGACTGGGTCGCCGCCCGGGTCTTCTCCTCCGACGGCCTCGCGGTCGTCGATGCCGTCCTTCCCCGGCGGACTGCTCTGGCCCGCCGCGCCGCGGGGCGCCGCGACGAGGCCCAGCTCCTCGCCGCGAACGTCGACCTCCTGCTCGT
>CAZNSS010000410.1:0-4128 GCA_964575465.1 uncultured Holophagales bacterium
CTCCGGCTCCCGACCTGGCTCTCGGGGACGGCGCGGGGGCTCCTCGGCCCCTCGTCTCCGATCCAGCTGCGGCACCGCCGGAAGGAGGCCCTCCGCGAGGCGGACCTCGTCCTCCTCGCGGGGGTCCCGTGCGATTTCCGGCTCGACTACGGCCGCCAGATCGCGCGGGGCGCGACGCTCGTCTCGGTGAGCCGCGACGCGAAGGCGCTGACCCTGAACAGGAGGCCGACGCTCGGCGTCCACGGCGACCCGGGCCTCTTCCTGCGCGCCCTCGCCGACGGCACGCCGGCAGGCTTCCCGCGGGCGACGTGGAAGAGCCGCCTCCGCGAGCGCGACGCGGCGCGCGACGCGGAGATCGAGGGCTCGCCCGAAGGCGGGAAGGGGGCGCTCGACCCCGTCACCCTCTGCCGCCGGATCGAGGAGACGCTCCCGCCGAGGAGCGTCGTCGTCGCCGACGGCGGCGACTTCGTCGCCACCGCTTCCTACGTCCTGCGCCCGCGCGGGCCGCTCGCGTGGCTCGACCCCGGCGTCTTCGGGACGCTCGGCGTCGGCGCGGGATTCGCGCTCGGCGCCGCCCTCTGCCGCCCGGGAGAGGACGTCCTCCTCCTCTGGGGCGACGGCTCGGCGGGCTACGGCCTCGTGGAGGTCGATACGTTCGTGAGGCACGGCCTCGGCGTCGTGGCGGTCATCGGCAACGACGCGGGCTGGACGCAGATCGCGCGCGAGCAGGTGGAGGTGCTGAAGGACGACGTCGGCACGGCCCTCCGCGCGACCGACTACCACGAGGCGGCACGCGGCCTGGGTGGAGAAGGACTCCTCCTCGACGACCCGTCCGGGTCGAGCGCAGTCCTCCGACGAGCGTTCGAAAAGGCGCGGCAGGGGCGTCCCGTCGTCGTGAACGCCCTCCTCGGGAAGACCTCCTTCCGAAAGGGTTCGATCTCGCTTTGAGGCTCGCGCCCCTCCTGCTGCTCCTCGCCGCCTCCGCGGCGCACGGCGCGGACCGGGACGACCCCGCGCCTCTCGCCCGGCCCTCCTTCCGCGTCTTCTCGGACCGCGAGGGGCTCCCCCAGAACACCGGGCAGGCGCTCGCCCTCGACGCGAGCGGCTACCTCTGGGTCGGGACGCAGGACGGACTCGGAGCCTGGAACGGCCGCGTCTTCCGGAGCGTGAAGTTCCCTGAGTCCGCGCGCTCCCGGTCGATCCGGACCCTCCTCGCGGCCTCGGACGGGAGCCTCTGGGCCGGGACCGAAGGGGGCGGTCTCTTTCGCCGCCACCACGGCGGCATCGAGGCCGTGACCCCCGCTCCTCCCGGCCCTTCCGACGTCGTCTGGTCCCTCGCGGAGACGCGTGGCACCGACGGCGCCTCGTCGATCTGGGCAGGTACGGCCGGCTGGGGGCTCTACCGACTGCGGGCCGGGGCGTGGACGCGTTTCGAGGAAAAGGACGGCCTCCCCTCCGGCTCTGTCCAGGCGCTCTCCCCGGCGCGTTCGGCGAGCGACCCCGAGGCCCTCTGGGTCGGCACGACGGCGGGGCTCGCCCTCCTCGAGGGAGGTCGCCTCACGCCCGTCGCGCCGCCTCCCGACGACCCGCACCCCTCGGTGAGGGCGCTGCTCGAGACGGACGCGGAAGGGGGCGGGACTCAGCTCTGGGTCGGCACGCGGCGCGGTCTCTACGTCCTCCGGCCGGGCGGCTGGAGGACCCCCGCGGAAGACGACCGCTTCCCCAGCGCGACCGTCAACGCCCTCCTCGAGATCCCCGGGCCTGACGGGCCGGCTCTCTGGGTGGCGACCCTCGGCCGGGGGCTCCACCGGATCGCGAAAGAAGCATCTTCGTCGTGGGGAACGGCAGCTGGCCTGCCGACGAACGGGGCGCTCGCGCTCGTGAGGGGCCGGGGCGCGGGAGACACCGTCTGGGTCGGAACGGAAGGCGGCGGTGTCGTCCGGATCCGCCTCGGGGCCTTCCGGACGCTCGACAAGACGGCGGGACTGCCGAACAACACGGTCTACTCGATCCGGGAAACGCTCGAGCCGGGCGACCGTCACGCCTTCTGGGTCGCGACCGACGCCGGTCTCGCGCGATTCGCCGACGGGCGCTTCACCGTCCTCGACCGCGCCTCGGGGCTCCCCGACGCGTCCGTCAACGCTCTCGCGCCCGTCCCGCGGCCCTCGGGAGACGACCTCTGGATCGGGACGGAGGGGGGGCTCGCGCTCCTCTCCGGAGGGAGGCTCCGGAGCTACACGACCGCGCAGGGCCTGCCGAGCAACCGGGTCTGGGCCCTGCTCCCCTCGGGAGAGGAGCTCTGGGTCGGGACGCAGGGCGGGCTCGCGAAGCTGAGCGCGGGGCACTTCGAGAGCTGGACGATGGGGCGCGGCCTCCCGACGAACCCGGTCACGTCGCTGGCAGAGACGTTCGACGCGGACGGCCGGAAGGTGCTCTGGATGGGGACGTTCGGAGGAGGACTCGCCTGGCTCGAGAACGGCGAGATCCGCTTCCTCGACACGAGAGGGGGCTTCCCCGACGACGTCGTCGTCTCCCTCACGCTCGAGAAACGCCCGGGCGGAGGCGCGTGGCTCTGGGCCGGGACCCGGAATGGCGCCGTCCGCGTGGACCCGACCTCGCGCCCGCCCCGCTTCCTGCACGTCTCCGAGAGATCGGAGCCGGCCCTTCCGGGGCGCTCGGTGAACCAGATCGCGAGCGACGGCCGCGGACACGTCTACGTGCTGACGAACCGGGGCGTCGCCCGGCTCTCGCCCCGCCCGGGCGGCGAAGGAAGCGCCGCGCCATACGACATCTCCGTCTACACGGTGGACGACGGCCTGCCGGGGAACGAGTGCTTCGCCGCCCACCTCGACCGTCTCGGCCGCCTCTGGACGGGGACGGTCGGCGGCCTCGCCGTTCTCGACGTCTCGCGCGAGGAGCCGGAACGCGTGCCCAAGCCGCTCGTCCTGGAGGTGGCGCGCGTCTTCGGCCGCGACGAGCCCCTCGCGCCGGGCGAGAAGCTCCGGCACGACGAGAACCACGTCGTCTTCGAGTTCGCGCTCCTGACCGACGAGCGGGAAGCCGGGACCCGCTACCGGACGCGCCTCGAAGGGCTCGACGCCGAGGAGACCGACTGGCTCCCCGACTGGAAGAAGGAGTACACGTCGCTCCCGGCGGGCCGTTACGTCTTCCACGTGACCGGCCGCGACGGCGCCGGGACGCCGTCGGCCACGGCGTCCGTCGCCTTCTCCGTCGCGGCCGCCCCGTGGCGGGCGCCGTGGGCCGTCCTCCTCTACGCGGTGTCAGGCCTGCTCCTCGTCGTCGGGGCGGTCCAGTGGCGGGTCCGCCGGCTCCGGGCGACGACGGCGGAGCTCGAGCGGAGGGTCGAGGGGCGGACCGCCGAGCTCCGCGAGATGGTCGAACGCCTCTCCGACTCGGAGGACCGCGCACGCCAGGCGAGCCTGGCCAAGAGCACGTTTCTCGCGAACGTCAGCCACGAGCTCCGGACGCCGCTCAACGCGATCATCGGCTACAGCGAGATCCTCGAGGAGGAGGTCCACCTCGCCGGCAGGCCCGAGCTGACCGGCGACGTGAGGAAGGTCCGCGAGGCCGGGCGCCACCTCCTGCAGCTCATCGACACGATCCTCGACCTGTCGAAGGTCGAGGCCGGGAAGATGGACGTCCTCCTCGAGACGTTTCCCGTGCGCGACCTCTGCGCGGAGGTCGAGGCTCTCGTGAATCCCCTCGCCCTCAGGAACCGGAACCGGCTCATGGTCCGGGGCGCGGAGGCCACCGGCACCCTCACGACGGACCGGACGAAGGTCCGCCAGGCCCTCGTCAACGTCACGGGGAACGCCTGCAAGTTCACCGAGGACGGGAACGTGACGATCTCGGTCGGGCGGGAGACGCGGAACGGACGGCCCGAGGTGGTCTTCGTGGTGGAGGACGACGGGCCCGGGATCAGCGACGAGCAGGTCTCCCGTCTCTTCCAGCCCTTCACCCAGGCCGACTCCTCGACGTCGCGGCGCTTCGGCGGCACGGGCCTCGGGCTCGCGCTCACGCGTCGGCTCGTCTCGCTCCTCGGCGGGGAGATCACGGTCAGGAGCGCGCCCGGCCTCGGGAGCTCCTTCACGATCCGGGTCCCCGACG
>CAZNSS010000411.1:0-4121 GCA_964575465.1 uncultured Holophagales bacterium
CGACCGTCCCGAGGTCCTTCGCCTTCACGAGCGTGTCGATGTCCCCGAAGGCGGTCACGAGGAGGACCGAAACGTCGGGGCGCGCCGCGGCGAGGTCGGACGCGAGCTCGATGCCGGTCTTCCCCGGCATCTTCAGGTCGGTCACGACGAGGCCCACGGAAGGGTCGTCGATCGCGCGGCTCAGGGCCGAGTCGGCGTCGGCGAACTCCTCCACCCGGCGCCCGTCCGTCGTCAGGGTCAGGGCCATCGCCCTGCGGCTCCCGGCGTCGTCGTCGACGACGAGTACGAGCGGATCCCGCGGGGGGGCCGCGCTCACGCGAGGCCCCCGAGCGCGCCGTCGAGGTCGTCCTCGCCCCAGACCGGCACGCCGAGCGCACGGGCCTTCTCCAGCTTCGAACCAGGGTCTTCCCCGGCCACGACCGCGGCCGTCTTCCTCGAAACGCTCCCGCTCACTCTGCCTCCGGCTCTCTCGATCGCCGCCGTCGCTTCCTCGCGGGTCCGCCGCGGGAGGGTTCCCGTCAGGACGAACGTCTTGCCGGCCAGCGGCCCTCCGGGGGCGGGCGCCCCCTCCGGTTCGTTCATACGGACACCGGCCACCCCGAGTTTCGACAGGAGCCGCTCGTTCGCGGCCCGGCCGAACCAGTCGCGGACGGAGCGCGCCGTTTCCGGCCCGATCTCGGAGACGGCCGTCAGGTCGTCCTCGGTGGCCGCCGCCAGGGCGTCCATCGTCCCGAAGCGCCGGGCGAGGACCTTCCCCGTCTTCTCGCCGACGTGCCGGATCCCGAGGCCGAAGAGGAGCCGCGCGAGGCCCGCCTCCCTGGACCGCTCGATCTCGGCGAGGACGTTCGCCGCCGACTTCTCTCCCCAGCGCTCGAGCGCGGCGAGCCCTTCCGCTCGAAGGGAGTACAGCCCCGCGACGTCCGCGATCAGCCCCGCGGCGAGGAGCTGGTCGATCCGCTCGTCGCCGAGCCCCTCCACGTCCATGGCCCGGCGGGCGACGAAGTGACGGATCGCCTCCTTCACCTGCGCGGGACACGATGCGCTGACGCATCGGACGGCGACCTCGCCCTCCTCGCGGACGACCGCCTCCCCGCACTCGGGGCACTCCGCCGGCATCTCGAAGGGCACGGCGTCGGCGGGGCGCTTCTCGAGGAGGACGCGGGTCACCTTCGGGATGACGTCCCCCGCCTTCTCCACGGCGACGGAGTCGCCGACGCGGACGTCCTTGCGCGAGAGGTCCTCGTAGTTGTGGAGCGTGGCGCGCCGGACGGTCGTCCCGGCGAGGAGGACCGGCTCGAACTCGGCGACGGGGGTCAGGACGCCGGTGCGTCCCACCTGGACGACGATCCGCGTCACGCGCGTCGTCGCCTCCTCGGCCGGGAACTTGAAGGCGAGGGCCCAGCGCGGGAACTTCGCCGTCGCGCCGAGCCGCTGCTGGTCGGGGACCGGGCTCACCTTGAGGACCGCGCCGTCCGTCTCGAGGTCGAGCGTGTGCCTCTTCTCCCGCCACTCGGCGAGGAACGCGCGGACCTCGTCCGCGCCCCGCGCCACCGCGCGGTGCGGGTTCACGGGAAGACCGAGGCGGACGAGGGCCTCGAGAGCCTCCTCCTGCGTCGCCGGGGCGCCCTCGCCCTCCCAGCGGGCGACGGCGTAGAGGAAGACGGAGAGCTTTCGCCGCGCGGTCTCTCTCGAGTCGAGGAGGCGGAGCGAGCCGGCCGCGGCGTTCCGCGGATTCGCGAAGAGCGGCTGCCCTTCCTCCTCGCGCGCCGCGTTGAGCGCCCGGAAGGCGGACTTGCCGAGGTAGACCTCGCCCCTCACCTCGAGGAGGCGCGGCGCGCCGGCGCGGAGCCGGAGCGGGAGGACCCGGACCGTCCGCACGTTCGGCGTCACGTCCTCGCCCGTCGTCCCGTCGCCTCGCGTCGCGCCCCTCACGAGGAGCCCGTCCTCGTAGACGAGCGAGACGGAGAGGCCGTCGATCTTCAGCTCGCAGACGATCTCGGGGAGGCGGCCGTCGAGGCGGTCGGCCACGCGCGTGAGCCACGCCTCGAGGTCGGCGTCGTCGTAGGCGTTCTCGAGCGAAAGGAGCGGGACCTCGTGCCTCACGTTCGGGAGGTCGTCGACCGGGGCGCCGCCGACGCGGCGGGTGGGCGAGTCGGGAGTCACGACCTCCGGGTACGTCTCCTCGATCGCGAGGAGCTCCCGCGAGAGGGCGTCGTATTCGGCGTCGCTGATCTCGGGTCGGGCGAGGGCGTAGTAGAGGTGCTCGTGGCGGCGGAGCTCCTCGCGCAGGAACGCCGCGCGTTCCGCGGCCGCCGCGGGCGTCTCGGGAAGCTTCACGCCCCGATTGTAGGGGCCGGGAATGCCCTTCGGCCGCCTGCTAGCATCCCCGCCGTGAAACGGCTGGTGGCGCTCCTCGGGCTCGCCCTCCTCGGCGTCGCGCCCCCCGCGCGGGCCGGCTCGAGGGTCCCCGCCGTCGCCTCCTACCGGATCGAGGCGACGTGGGACGGGGAGCGGAAGACGCTCGTCGGCCGCGAGACGGTCGTGTTCGTCAACCGGACCTCCCGCGAGCTCCCCGACGTCCTCCTCCACCTCTACCTCAACGGCTTCCGGAATACGCGGTCGACGCTCTGGCGCGGCCTTCCCCGGCCCGGCGGCTCCGGCGACTTCGGCTTCTGCGAGCTGAAGCGGGTCGCCCTGCCGGACGGTACCGACCTGACCCGCCGGGTCTCGTTCGCGACGGAAGCGAACGACAACCCCGACGACCGGACGCTGGCGCGCGTGGCGCTCCCGCGCCCCGTCGCCCCCGGCGCGGCGCTCACCCTCGAGATCGACTTCGAGTCGCGCCTCCCGCGCGGGCTGCTGCGCACCGGCTGGAAGGACGATTTCGTCTTCGCGGGGCAGTGGTTCCCGAAGCTCGCCCGGGCGACCGACGCGGGATGGCGCGGGAGGCCCTACTTCGCCTCGACGGAGTTCCTTGCCGACTTCGGCGACTACGACGTGATGCTCCTCCTCCCCGCGGAGGTCCGGGGGAGGGTCGCCGTCACGGGCCGTGTCGTCGACGAGAAGGAGGAGGGAGCGGGCAGCGTCCGCGTGAGGGCCCGGGCCGAGGACGTCCACGACTTCGCCTTCGCCTTCTCCCCCCGGTTCGAGGTGAAGAGGGAGACCGTCGCGCCCGCGGGGATGCCGAAGGTCGACGTCCTCCTCTTCCTCCAGCCCGACCACCGGCCCTCCCGCGAGCGCTACCTGAGCGCCGCGCGCGAGGGGCTCGCCCTCCTCGGGGAATGGCTGACGCCCTACCCCTACCCTGTCCTGACGATCGTCGACCCCCCGACGGGCTCCGGCGCCGAGGCGATGGAGTACCCGACGCTCTTCACCGGCGGGACGGGCTGGCTCGTCCCCGCCTCCTCCGGCGAGCCCGGGGCTCTGGTCCTGCACGAGCTCGCGCACCAGTGGTTCCAGGCGATGGTCGCGACGGACGAGGTGAGCGAGGCGCACCTCGACGAGGGGCTCGTGAGCTGGGTCTCGGCGAGGGCCACGACGAGGATCCTCGGAACGCCGAGACCGGTCGTCGAGGCGTTCGGCGTCCCCGTCCCGCTCCGATCCCTGAGGCGCCCGCTCCCCGAGGGAGAGTCCCAGGACGCGCTCGACGAGGCCGCCTTCTCGCGCTCCGACCCGACCCTCCGCGAGACGTGGCGAGCGCTCGGCGAGGCCGGCAGGACGAACGCCTACTCGCGGTCGGCCCTCCTCCTGGAGTCCGTCGCGCGGACGACCGGGGAGGGGCCCTTTTTCGCCGCCCTGAAGGAGTACGCCCGCCGCTTCGCCTTCCGACACCCGTCGACGGCCGACTTCCTCGACGTGGTCGGCGAGGTCGCGGGGCCCGAGGCGAAGGACCTCCTCGCGCGCGGGTGGGCCTCGGCGGGGGCCGTCGACTACGCCGTCACACGCGCCGCCACGAATCGCGCGGAGCCCGCGGCGGGGTACGTCGGCGACGGCCCGCGGCGCGCCTGGCGGGCGCCGGCGGCGCGCTGGAGGTCGTGGGAGTCGACCGTCGTCGTCCAGCGGCTCGGGGAGGTCGCCTGGCCCGTGGAGGGCGAGCTGCGTTTGGAGGGGGGGGGGAAGGT
>CAZNSS010000412.1:0-4120 GCA_964575465.1 uncultured Holophagales bacterium
CCATCGCGGCCGACCGGGTCCCGTCCCTCGTCCTCTGGGGCCCGCCCGGAAGCGGCAAGACGACCCTCGCGCGGATCATCGCCGCCCGGACGAAGGCCCGGTTCCTCGCCTTCTCCGCGGTCGTCGCGGGCGTCAAGGAGATCCGCGAGGTCCTCGAGGAATCGCAGCGCCTCGCGGCCCGGGCCGAGCGGACGCTGCTCTTCGTCGACGAGATCCACCGCTTCAACCGCGCGCAGCAGGACGTCTTCCTGCCGTACGTCGAGTCGGGAGCGGCGACGCTCGTCGGCGCGACGACCGAGAACCCTTCGTTCGAGCTGAACGGGGCGCTCCTCTCCCGGATGCGCATCGTCGTCCTGCCGCCGCTCGCTCGGGAGGACCTCGCGGAGATCCTCCGGCTCGCGGCGGAGGAGTCGGGCCGTGGCCTCGGGGGGCGCGTGACGCTCGGCGAAGGGGCGGTCGACTGGCTCGTCTCCTTCTCGGACGGCGACGCGCGGCGGGCGCTGAACGCCCTCGAGACGGCCGCCGACCACGTGGGAGAAGGGGCCGTCCTCACGGCGCCGCTCCTCGCCGAGGTCTACGCGCGGAAGTCGCTCCTCTTCGACAAGTCGGGGGAGGAGCACTACAACCTGATCTCGGCGCTCCACAAGTCGATCCGCGACTCGGACGCCGACGCCTCGGTCTACTGGCTCGCCCGCATGCTCGAGGCGGGGGAGGACCCGCTCTTCGTGGCCCGCCGCCTCGTGAGGGCCTCGACCGAGGACGTCGGCCTCGCCGACCCGGACGCGCTCCGCCTCGCGATGGCGGCGCGCGACGCCGTTCACTTCCTCGGGATGCCCGAGGGGGCGCTCGCCCTGGCCGAGGCGGCGATCTACCTCGCGCTCGCGCCGAAGTCGAACGCGCTCTACACGGCGTACGGGGCGGCGGCCGCGGACGTGGCGGAGCGGCCGAACGAGCCTCCGCCGAAGGCGATCCTGAACGCGCCGACGAGGCTCATGAAGGCCGAGGGGTACGGGAAGGGGTACGTCTACGCGCACGACACCGCGGAAGGCACCGGGGGGCTGGCCTGCCTCCCCGACGCCGTCGCGGATCGCCGGTACTACGCGCCGCGGGGCGCGGGGCGCGAGGCGGAGCTGAAGCGGCGTCTCGACGAGCTCCGCGCCTTCCGCGAGAGGGTCGCGCGGGAGCGGAAGCGCTCCTGACCGCGCCGCGCTAACCTCCGGGGATGCTCGACCTCGAAGCGATCCGCTCCCGATTCCCCGCCCTCGCCTCCGGCGACGTGATCCTCGACAACCCCGGAGGCACCCAGGTTCCCCGGGGAGTGACCGACCGGATCGTCCGCTACCTCCACGAGACGAACGCGAACCACGGCGGCGCCTTCGCGGCGAGCCGGAGCTCGGACGCGGTGGCCGCCGAGGCCCGCTCGGCGGTGGCCGACCTCCTCGGCGCCTCGCGGCCCGAGGAGATCGCCTTCGGCCCGAACATGACGACGCTGACGTTCCAGATGGCGCGGAGCCTCTCGCGCGAATGGAAGTCGGGCGACGAGGTCGTCGTGACTCGCCTCGACCACGACGCGAACGTCTCGCCGTGGCTCCTTGCGGCGGCGGACCGCGGCGCGACCGTCCGCTGGCTCGACTTCGACCCGGACGACTGCACCTGGAGCGTCGACGAGCTGAGGGGGCTCCTCTGCGAGAGGACGAAGCTCGTCGCCGTCGGCTGGGCGTCGAACGCGGTCGGCACGGTGAACGACGTCGCGGCCGCGGCCGAAGCGGCTCACGCCGCCGGCGCGCTCGTCTACGTCGACGCGGTTCACTACGCCCCGCACGCCCCCATCGACGTCGCCGCCGCCGGCATCGACTTCCTCGCCTGCTCGGCCTACAAGTTCTTCGGCCCGCACCTCGGGATCCTCTGGGGACGCCACGACCTCCTCGAGCGGACGTTCGCCTACAAGGTGCGCCCTGCCGGCGACGCGCCGCCCGACCGATGGGAGACCGGGACCCAGAGCTTCGAGGCGGCCGCCGGGACCCTCGGTGCGCTCGAGTACCTCTCGTGGGTGGGGGAGCATTCCTTCGGCGCGGCGCACGACGTGCCCGCGGGGCGATACGCCGGTCGGCGGCTCGCCCTCCGGGCGGCGATGGCGGCGATTCACGCCTACGAGCAGACCCTCTCCCGCGCCCTCGTCGAGGCGCTCGCCGTCGTGCCTGGGCTGAAGGTTCGCGGGATCACCGACCCGGTCCGCTTCGGCGATCGAGTCCCGACCTTCTCCTTCACGCTCGAGGGGCACCACCCCCGCGAGGTCGCCGAGGAGCTCGGGCGGCGGGGCTTCCGCGTCTGGGACGGGAACTACTACGCGGTCGGCGTCACCGAGCGCCTCGGCCTCGAGGGGACCGGAGGGATGGTCCGCGTCGGCGCCGTCCACTACAACACGGTCGAGGAGATCCGCCTCCTCGGCGCCGCCCTCCGCGACATCGCCCGGAGCTGAAAAAGGGATGGGGTCTGGTCTGCACTCTACACTCTGCGCGCCGCGCAGAGTGTAGGGTGCAGACCAGACCCCGAACGGTCCGTCAGTCGTTCGTCTTCTTGAAGCGGGCGACGGCGAGGCCGACGATGAGGATCGTGAAGCCCGTCAGCGCGGCGAGCGGCTCCCAGAGCTGAGCGAGGCTGGCGCCGCGCAGGACGATCCCCCGGATGATCGCGATGAAGTAGCGCGCGGGAATCGCGTAGGTGATCACCTGGAAGAAGAGCGGCATCCCGTCGATGGGAAAGACGTAGCCCGAGAGGAAGACGAAGGGAAGGAGGAAGAGGAAGGAGAGCTGCATCGCCTGCATCTGCGTCTTCGCGATCGTCGAGAGGAGCATCCCGAGGCCCAGGACGGCGGCGATGAAGATCAGGCCGGCGAGGTAGAGCTGGACGACGCTCCCGGCGATCGGGACGCGGAAGAGGAACCGCATCAGGACGACGATCAGCGTCAGCTGGAAGATCCCGATGAGGACGAACGGGAAGATCTTCCCGAGGATGATCTCGAATCGTGTGACGGGCGTGACCTGGAGCTGCTCCAGAGTCCCGCGCTCGCGCTCCCTCACGATCGCCATCGCCGTGTACTGGATGAGCGTGAACGTGAGGATGATGGCGATGAGGCCCGGGATGATGAACGTCGCCGTCCTCATGTCGGGGTTGTACCAGGGGCGGACGCGGAGATCGATCGGCAGGGCCTTCTCCGTCCAGCCGGCCCTCTTCGCGAGAGTCCGCACGGAGAGCTGGTTCGAGACGCCGCCCGCGATCGACATCGCCTGCGAGGCGGTCGTCGTGTCGGACGCGTTGACGATGAGGAGCGCGCGGGCCGGGGCGCCTCGGTGACGGGCCTCGCCGTAGTCGCGGTCGATGACGAGGGCGACCGAGGCGTGGCCCGCGTCCAGCTCCTGGCGGACCTCGGCGAGAGAGCCGACGTGGCCGACGACCTCGAAGTACTCGCTCGCGGTCATCTTCGCCACGAGCTCGCGGCTGTCGAAGGAGAGGCACTCGTCGTAGACGACCGTCCGGAGGTGCTTGACGTCGTAGTTGATGGCGTACCCGAAGATGAAGGTCTGCATGATCGGGACCATCACCATCATCCGGACGGAGATCGTGTCCCTGCGCAGCTGGAGGAACTCTTTGCGGGCCAGGGCGAGGAGCCTCTTCACGCGGCCACCTTCTCCTTCTTCTCGGCGCGGCTCCGGGCGAGGGAGACGAAGACGTCCTCGAGCGAGGGCTCCGCTTCGCGCGGGGTCCCGAACGGCGCGAGGAGCGCACGGGCCTCGGCCGTCCGCCCGGGCCGGCCGACGGCGCGCAGGCGCATTCCCATCAGGTAGGCGTCCTCGAGGGCGTTCTCCCGCCGGAGTCGCGAGAGGGCGCCGAACGGGTCGGCGCCGGCCGGGACCTCGAGGAGACGGTCGTCCAGCGACGCTTTCAGATCATGAGGAGCGCCGGAAGCGATCAGGCTCCCTTCGAGGATGAAGGCGAGCGTGTCGCACTGCTCCGCCTCGTCCATGTAGTGGGTCGTCACGAGGACGGTCATGCCGCGCTCGGCGGCGAGCTCGTAGATCAGGTCCCAGAAGAGGCGCCGGCCCTTCGGGTCGACGCCGCC
>CAZNSS010000413.1:0-4091 GCA_964575465.1 uncultured Holophagales bacterium
CGCTCGCGCCGGGTCGCGCGTCACGACGACGACCTCGTGTCCCTTCCCGAGCAGGGCGGGGACGAGGGCGCGACCGAGGAACCCGGTCCCGCCGGTGACGACGACTCTCACGCCCTCCCTTCCGTCACCCGTCCCCGCGGCGGATTCGATCGATCGCCCGGTCGCGGTCGGCCTCGATGCGGGAGCGGTCGATCCGGTACTCCTCCTCGGCCTTCTCGCGCTCGACCGGGTCGTAGACCTTCTTCAGCGCGTCCTTGAAGAGGATCTCGCGCTCGGCGAGGCGCGACGCGGCCACCGTCCGCGCCTCGCCGATGGAGGCCTTCTGGTCGTCCGTGAGGGACGTCTCCTCGACGCCGGCCTCCCGGTCGGCGGCCTTGAGGCGCTCCATGGCAAGCTCGAAGGAGGACTTGGGGGTGTTCGACATGCCGCCATCGTACCGTCGTGCCGGGGCGTAGTGAGAGCGTGGTCCCGCTCCTCGCGCTCGCCCTCGCGCTCCTCCTTCCGGCCCCCGCCCCGGCAGGGGCGGCCGAGGCCCGGCGCGCGCCGGAGACCCCCTTCCCGGCGGAGGAGCTGATCCGGAGGGTGGCTCGGGCGCAGGGCCGGGTGGACCGGACGCTCACCGACTACACCTTCGACCAGGTCGAGGTCCGGACGACGCACGGGAAGGACGGCCGCCCGAAGGCGACCCGTCGCCGGCTCTTCCGCTTCTTCTCGGGAGACGAGCCGGGCGAGGCGGCCCGCGAGCTCGTCGAGGTGGACGGGAGGCCCGCGACGGAGGAGGAGAAGCGCGAGCAGGCCGAGGACGACGCGAAGCAGCGGAAGCGGCAGGTCGAGCGGCAGGCCGCCGACCGGGTGGCGCGCCCGCCGGCCGTGACGGGGGAGGACGACGACCCCCTCGTCGGGCCCCGGCGCCTCTCGGACCTCGTCGCGCGGTTCGACTACGTCCTGGCCGGGACGGTCGAGGAGGAGGGGCGGCTGTTCTACGCCCTCGAGTTCTCCCCGAAGCCGGGTCTCGCGTCGGCTTCGCTCGGGGAGCGGGCGCTGAACGCGCTCGCCGGCCGGGTCCTCGTCGACGCGTCGGACTTCCAGGTCGTGGCCGTCGAGGCCCGCCTCGTCGCGCCCGTGAAGGTCGCGGGAGGGCTCGCCGCGAACGTGAAGAGCGCGACGGTCTCGTACCGCGGGACCAGGCTTCCCCAGGGGGTCTGGTTCCCCTGCGTCGTCGATCTCCGCCTCGAGGGGAAGCAGGCCCTCTTCCTCCGCCTCGACACGTCGTTCCGCTTCGAGTTCTCGGGCTTCGCGGCCTACTCGGTCGACGCGGAGAGCGACGTGGGCGCTCCGGGTGGCCCCTCCGTACAATCCGCCCCGTGACTCCTTCCAAGCGCCGAACCGTCCTCGCCGTGGTCCTCCTCGCCGCCTTCGCGGGTTTCTTCCTCGCGTTCCGGTCGGCCCTCGTCCCCGCGACGCACGCCGACCACGATCACGGGCTGCTGAGCCTCGACGCCGGTGGCCACCTCGACGTCGACACGCGCGACGGGAAGGGGCGGAACCTCGTCGGCGCGCCGGGGAGGGTCCTCGTCGTCCACTTCGTCGACCCCTCCGATCCGGCCGCGGCCGGGGAGCTCCGCTCGCTCTTCACGTTCCAGGAGTCCGTGAAGGGGGCCGTGGGGACCGAGCTCGTCGTGATCGTGAAGATCCCCTCGTTCGTCGAGCTCGACGCGTGGCTCGCGAGGAACGGCCTCGTCCCTCCCGTCCCGGCCGCGCTGACCGTCGACCCGGAAGGGGAGACGACGAAGAAGTTCAACAGCAAGCGGCCGCTCGAGACGATGTTCTTCGGCCCGGACGGAAAGCTCGCCTCCCAGGCGCGGGGGCGTCTCGACTGGACGCTCGACGCCGGGCGCCGGATCGCCGAGGCGGCGGGCGGCGCGAGCATCGAGTAGGGAGAGTTACCGGATCGTCAGGGGCGGCGCGGTCAGGACCCCCTGCCGCTCCGCCTCGACCTGCCGGAGGAGCGGCCCGAGCGGCTCGACGAGCCTCACGAGCGCCGTGAGCGAGCTCTCGTCCTCCCCCTCGCCCGACATCCTCTCGGAGAGCTGCTCGAACGGGGTCCTCTCCCGAGGGAAGACGGCCACCCTCACCTTCTCGCCCGCGGGGATCTTCGCCGCCTCTTTCGCGAGCCGCAGCGCGACCGGGAAGCCCCCGAGCTCGTCGACGAGTCCGATCGCCTTCGCGTCCTCGCCGGTCCAGACGCGTCCCTTCGCGATCTCGAGGACCTTCTCCTTCGGGAGCTTCCGCCCCGCGGCGACCTTCGACGTGAAGTCGTCGTAGATCCGGTCGAGCCAGGCGTTGAAGCGGGCCCACTCCGCGGGGGAGAAGCTCTTCGAGGCGTTCCACATGTTCGCGTTCGCGCCGACCTCGACCTGGTCGAACGTGAGGCCGACCTTCTCCCACATCGCGGGGGTCACCATCTTCCCGGCGAGGACGCCGATCGACCCGGTGATCGTTCCCGGCTGGGCGACGATCTTGTCGGCGGGCATCGCGACGAAGTAGCCGCCCGAGGCCGCCACGTCGCCCATCGAGATGATCACGGGCTTGCCCGCCTTCTTCGCCAGGACGACCTCGCGCCAGATCGTGTCGGAGGCGACGTAGGAGCCGCCGGGGCTCGAGACGCGGAAGAGGATCGCCGCGACGGAGTCGTCCTCGACGGCCGTCCGGATCGCCTTCGCCACCGTCTCCGAGCCCATCGTCTGCCCGCCCGTGAGCGGGTTCCCGCTGCTCTTCCCGCGCACGACGCCGCCGACGCCGTAGACGAGGGCGATCGTCCTCTTCCCGTCGGCGTGCGGTCGACCCTCCTTCTTGAGGTAGGCCGGGAGGCCGAAGAGCGCCGCGTCGGCGCCCCCCTTCGCCTTCAGCTTCGCGTGGATCTCGTCGCGGTAGGCGAGCCCGTCGACGAGCTTCGCCTCGAGCGCCTCCGGCCCGAGGTAGGGGCCCCGGTCGACGGCCGCCCGCACGTCGGCCTCCGTCATCTTCCGTCCCTCGGCGATCCCCTTCACCAGCTGCCCGAAGATCGACTCGAGGAGCGTCCGCGTCGCCTCCCGGTGCGCGTCGGTGAACTTCGTCTCCGTGTAGAGGTTCATGGCGTTCTTGAACTCGTGGCGCTGGCCGAACTCCGGCTTGACGCCGAGCTTGTCGAGCGTCCCGCGCAGGAACGGGCTCTCGCCGACGAGCCCGTTCAGGCCGAGGTCGCCCGACGGCTGGAGCCAGATCTCGTCGAATGCGGTCGCGAGGTAGTAGGAGCCGTTTCCCGGGGCGAACTCGCCGAACGTCTCGGCATAGGCGACGGCGAACTTCTTCTTCGCCCGGAAGGCCTTCACCGCGTCGCGAATTTCCTGGATCTCGGCGACGCCGAGCGGCGCGGCGCCGAGACGAGCCACGAGGCCGACGACGTGGGGGTCGTCCCCCGCCTTCTCGAGCCCGTCGACGACGTCGCGGAGGGTGAACGGCCTCTCGCCGCCGAAGACGGCGAACGGGTTCTCGGGGGAAGCCTCGGGGATCGCCCGCTCGAGGTCCAGCTCAAGGATCGCCTTCTTCGGGACCGAAGGCTTCCCCATGCCGGAAACGAAGATCCCCGCGCCGACGAGGCCGGCGCCGAGGACCGCGATCGCGAGAATGACGACGAGGAGACCTTTTCCGCCCTTGGCCATGGGAACCTCACGGCCGCCCGGCTTCAGCCGGGCGGATCCGGCGATTATCGTCCGCCGCCGCGGGGCCGACGGGAATCGATCGGGTCGGGAAACCGTTGCAGGGCCGGTGGGGCGGTACGACGAGCTGCTGGGCGCCTTCGCGTCGTGTCGCGAGACGGCCGAGGCGCGCCGCCTGACCCTCGGGGAGGCGTTCGGGAGCTTCGGGGAGTCGGGTTTCGTCTTCGTCTGCGTCGTCCAGGCGCTCCCCTTCCTCCAGCCCGTCTCTCTCGGCCCGGTCTCCACGGCACTCGGCGTCTCCCTGGCCGTCCTCGGGTGGCAGATGGCGCGCGGGCGTCCGGCCCCCTGGCTTCCGGCGCGTGTCGCCGCCTGGGCGCCCGGTCCCGCCGCCTG
>CAZNSS010000414.1:0-4088 GCA_964575465.1 uncultured Holophagales bacterium
GTACTGGGACAAGGCCGTTCACGTGATCGGCAAGGACATCCTCCGGTTCCACACCGTGTACTGGCCGGCGTTCCTGATGGCGGCCGGCCTGCCGTTGCCGAAGGGCATCTTCGCGCACGGCTGGTGGACGGTGCGCGGAGAGAAGAGCCACGCCCCCGCGAGAACGCCGATGCCCGCGACCGCCCCGGCCGTCGCGATGAGCGTCCTGCGCGACGGCCGAGGCGAGGTCGAGATCGTCGGCTCGCTCGTCAGCCGGGAGCCCCGCGCCACGGGCCGCTCCGCGAGCCGCTTCGGCGTCGCCTCGTAGACCGTCGGCGACGTCGCGTCGGCCCTCGCCCAGGGTGTCGCCGCGTGCTCCACGTCGAGCCCCGCGCCTGTCGGGACGAAGGCGAGGAGCTCGTCGGCGAAGGCGCGGCAGGTGACGGGCCGGCGCTCCGGCTCCTTGGCGAGCGCCCGCTCGAAGACCGGATCGAGGCCCGACGGGAGACCGTAGACCGAGGAGGAGAGGCGCGGTGCCGGCGACGTCACGTGCTGGTGCATCAGCGAGAGCGCGCTCTCGCCGTCGAACGGCGGCTTCCCCGAGAGGAGCTCGTAGGCGAGGACCGCGAGGGCGTAGCGGTCGGAGGCGGGGGTCGCCGGTTTCCCCTGCGCCTGCTCGGGCGCCATGTAGATCGGCGTCCCGACGACCATCCCGGTCGCCGTCAGGCCGGTCGAGCCCTCGAGCATCTTCGCGATGCCGAAGTCTGCGAGGGCGAGGCGGTCGTCCTTCCGGATCAGGACGTTCGCGGGCTTCACGTCGCGGTGGAGGATCCCCGCCGCGTGCGCCGCGTCGAGCGCGTCCCCGAGCTGGCGGACGAAGGAGACGGCCTGCGCGAAGGGGACGGGCGTCCCGACCATCCGGTCGCGGAGGGTCCCCCCCTCGAGGAACGGCATGACGAGGTACGGCTGCCCCCCCTCGTCGCCGTAGTCGTAGACGGGGAGGATGTTCGGGTGGTCGAGGGAGGCGACGAGCTGGGCTTCCTTCTGGAAACGCTGGCGGAAGTGCCCGTCGCGCGCGTGGTTCGCGAGGATGACCTTCACGGCCACCGTGCGGTTGAGTCGCTCGTCCGTCGCGCGCCAGACCTCGGCCATCCCTCCCTGCCCGAGGAGCTCCTCGAGCCGGTAGCGGCCGAGCCGGCGCCCCTTCTCCGTCATTTCCCGACCTCACCTCGGGGCCTTTCCCCCGCCCGATCCTCCAGACGAATGCTTCGCGGCACCCGTTTACCTCCGCCTGTCAGTACGTATCCGACGGGATCATCGTCTGGAAGCTCCCGTCCGAGGTAACGGCGTCGTTCAGGACGCCGTAGGCGAGGAAGGTGTCGTCTCCGGAAATCCGCGTCACGACGGCCGTGAATCGTTTCACCGAGGCCGGCGCTCCCGCGAGGGCGAGGACGCGCGACCACTGGGACCAGTCGCCGGGCCGGAGGCTCACCGTGAGCGGTGTGCCGGCGGCGGCCCCCGTGTCCGCGTCGTAGAGGCGGACCTCGAGCGTGATCGGCAGCTCCGATCCGCCCCCGAGGTTCACGACGGCGAGGTTCGACCGGACGGTCTCGTCCTGCGCCAGTCCCGGGACCAGCGCCGACGTCCGCGCGCCGCCCCCCTTCGCGGCCGCCGGATAGAAGAGCCCGAAGGCGCCGCCGGTCGCCGCGTCGGTGTTCGGGGTCGTCGTCCGCGCGAGGACGACCGTCGACGGCGCGTCCAGGTCTGCCAGGTAGCGGAACGTCGCGGTGAGGGTCCCCGCCTGGGCGGCCGTCGTGCCGTCGGGGATCTGCATCCCGCGCGACCGGAGGAAGGCGAGGACGTCGGGGATCGTCACCTGCTGTCGCGCCGCGAGGTCGACCGTCACGACCGGCGCCCCGCCGATCTCGCCGAAGCCTGGAGCGGGGCGGTAGACGAGGTCGACGGGCGTCGCGATCGTGCCGTCGTTCGCGAGCGTCACCTCGGTCGTGTAGTGCGAGCCTGCTTCACCGTAGACGTCGAGAACGACCGGGACGACGACCGTCCGCGCCGCGGAGAGGCCACCGGGCCGGAACGCGGGGAGATAGCTCCCGTCCGAGGTCATCGCGTCGTTCACGACGCCGTACGCCGTGAAGGCGCCGATCCCCTTCGTCCGCCGGACCTTCGCGTAGCCGAACGCGTGGTCCGGCAGGCCCGCGAGACCGAGGACGCCGTTCCACTGCGTCCACTCTCCCGGCGCGAGGCTGCGCACGAGCGGCGCGCCCGTGGCGACGCCCGCCGCGGAGTAGACCTGCACCGAGACCTCGATCGGGTCCGCACCGCGGCCCGGCAGGTGGACGACGGCGAGGTTCGAGCGCGAGTCGCCGGAAACCGAGCGGAGGCCGTAGACCGTCGACTCCTCCTCGGCGGCGTCCAGCTCGGACGGCGCGTCGTAGAAGAGCCCGAACGTCCCGCCCGCGGCGCCGCGCGTGTAGGTGCGGGCGACGAGGTAGGCGTCGTCGACGTGCCTCGCGCCGTTCCCGAGCGTCACGCTCCCCGCGACGGGCGCCTCCGCCGTCGCGACGGGGATCGAGATCCCGAGAGATCGCAGGAAGGCGAGTGCGTCGGTCGCGCGCAGCTCGCGCCCCGCCGGGATCGTCACGTTCGCCGTCTTCGGCGCGAGCGATCCGTTCGCCCCGGCGAAGCCCGGCGACGGCGTGAACGTGATGGGGAAGGTCGTGTCCGCGGACGCGCGCGAGCCGACGACGAGCTCGGAGAGGAAGTGCGCGCCGCCGGAGCCGAAGACGTCGAGGACGACCGGGAGCGTCCGCACGCCGGGGCGGGCGGACGCTCGGTACGTCCCGTGACCTGCCGTTCCGACGAGGAGCGTCTCGCCATCCGGCCCCACGGAACCCATGTTCCGGACGACGTTCACGGACGCGCCGGCAGGAAGGCCCGCGGTCTCGGCACCCCAGGCGCCGCTCCGCTTCAGCGCCAGCCCTCGCTTCCCGGCGGCCGCCCAGAGGCGGCCGCCGGAGAGGTCGATCGAGTGGACCGCGGCCGCGTTCAGGCCGGCCGAGTCCTTTCGGAAGTAGCTCCCGGCGGGACACCGGTAGATTCCGCCCGTCGTCAGGCCGGCGAACGCCGCTCCGGCGTCGCCGCCGAGGGAGACGACGAGGCTGCCGCCACCCGGCAGCCCGGCGGAGACGTCGGCCCATCCTCCCGCCCCCCTCGCGTAGAGCCCCTCGGCCATCGCGACCCAGAGCAACCCGCCGAGGGAGCGGAGGGTGTTCACCGTTCCGCTCCCGGTGTAGCCCGCGACCGGCTCGGCGGACCACGAGGTGCCCGAGAAGCGCCAGAGGCCCGTCGTGGCGGTCCCGCCGAAGATCGTCCCCGAGTGCGAGGCGAGCGTCGTCGGGAGACTCACGGGTGAAAGGCCCGCGGAGAACGGGGTGGCGGCTGACCGCGTGACGACGAACGGCCCGCAGGTCGTCGCGGCGAGGACCTCGACCGGGGCCGGCGCCACCGTCGCCACCGCCGTCGCCTCTCCGCAGCCATCGGGCAGTCGATAGAGGGGGTGCGGCCCGTCCGAAGGCCCGCCGTCCCGGAGCAGCGCGAACGCGGTCCCGCCGCCGAGCGCCGCCGCGACGGCGCCGCCTTCGACGTCGGTCGGCTCGACCGCCGTAACGTCCGTGATCACGGCCGCCGGGCTCGGCCCGACCAGCGCCGTCCACCCGCTTCCCTGCCTCCGATAGAGCCCTCCGCCTGCCGTCCCCAGGACGAGCTCGGACCCCAGGTCGAGGAATGCCTGCCCGCCGCGCGGCAGGATCCCGCTCCGGTCGGCCTCCCAGACCGACCCGTTCCTGACGAACGCGCCCGCATCGGCCGTCGCGGCGCGGAGTGCGCCGCCCCACGTCGTCAGCGCGCGGACGTCGTGCCCGCCGAACGCGGCGTCGGCGACCCAGGAGCTCCCGCCCCACGCGTAGAGCGTGACGTTCGTGCCGGCCCAGAGCGTCCCGCCGAACGTCGCGAGGGCGCGGATCCCCTCGGCCGGCCCGACGCCTCCCGAGAGGGCGACCCAGCCCGTGCCGTTCCAGCGCGCCGCGCTCCCG
>CAZNSS010000415.1:0-4057 GCA_964575465.1 uncultured Holophagales bacterium
GCGCCGGCCCCGACGCGAAGGACATCTTCCTCATCCACAACCTCGAGCAGATCCTGCGGACCGTGGTGGAGCGGGTGAAGGCGATGGAGGTCGGCGAGACCCAGCTCCTCGACAACGGCGACGGCTCGGCCCTGGCGACCTACGTCGCCTCCTACCCGGCCGCCGTCCGGAGCGTCCTGGCCGAGGTGAGCCGGACGACGGGGGTCGACGTCGTCGCGCTCCTCTCCCCGGTCCGCGCGGGGGTGCCGCGATGATCGGCGACCTCGGCTCCGTCGTCGGCGTCGCCATCGGCGTCGTCGTCTTCTTCGGCGCGGCGGCGCTCGTCGTCGTCAAGCGCCTCTTCTACATCTGCAGCCCGAACGAGGTCATCGTCTTCTCCGGCGGGAAATCCCAGGTGGAGGGGCGCACCGTCGGCTACCGGATCGTCAAGGGAGGCAGCTCCCTGCGCACGCCGCTCCTCGAGCGCGTCGACCGGATGGACATCACGAACATGACCGTCGACGTCGCCGTGAGCAACGCCTACTCCAAGGGGGGCATCCCGCTCACCGTCGCGGGCGTGGCGAACCTCAAGGTCGCCGGCCACCAGCCGCTCCTCAACAACGCGCTCGAGAGGCTCCTCGGCAAGGGGCGGCCGCAGATCATCCAGGTCGCCAAGGACACGCTCGAGGGGAACCTCCGCGGCGTCCTCTCGCAGCTCACGCCCGAGGAGGTCAACCAGGACAAGCTCCGCTTCGCCGAGAAGCTCCTCGAGGAGGCCGAGCACGACCTCTCCCGCCTCGGCCTGATCCTGGACGTCCTGAAGATCCAGAACGTCGCCGACGACGTCGGCTACCTCAACTCCCTCGGCCGCAAGCAGTCGGCCGCCCTCGACAAGAGCGCCCGGATCGCCGAGGCCCAGGCCCACGCCGAGGCGACGATGCGCGAGGCCGAGAACAACCTCAGCGCCCGCCTCGCGCTCATCGACGCCGACGGCGCGATCGCCACCGCCGAGGCCGAGAAGCGGATCACGCAGTGCGAGACCGGCCGCGAGGCGATGATCGCCGAGGAGGTCGGCCGGGTCACGGCCGCGATCGCCAAGGCCGAGGCCGAGCTGAAGGTCCAGCAGGCGCGCCTCGAGCAGGTCCGCCTCAAGCTCGAAGCCGACGTCGTCGCCCCCGCCCGCGCCGACATGGAGAAGCGCCAGGCCGAGGCGCGCGGCAAGGCCGCCAAGATCGTCGAGGACGGCCGGGCGACGGCCGCGGTCCTGACCCAGATGATCGAGACGTGGAAGGCCGCGGGCCCGAACGCCCGCGACATCTTCCTGATGCAGAAGCTGCAGACCGTCATGTCGTCGCTCGTCGAGACGATCCAGAGCGTCAAGGTCGACCGCGTCGCCTACCTCCCCGCGAACGCGCGCGTCGTCCAGGGGGTCCAGCTCGTCGAGCAGGTGAAGGCGGCCTTCGGCGTCGACCTCGCGAAGGTCGTCGAGAGGCTCGGAGCGCAGGGGGAGAAGGGCTAGCCGGGCGCCAGCGCAGCCGGCGCCGCCCCCCCCTCCTCAGTAACCGCGGGCCCGGTCGACCCCGTCGACGACGGGCCGGCCTTCTGCGAACCGCCGCAGGTTCTCGAGGACGTCGGGGACCATGGCGCGCGGGGTCGAGGGCCCGGAGTGGTGCGGGGTGACGACCACCTTCGGGTGGCTCCAGAGCGGGGAGTCCGGCGGGAGCGGCTCCTCGGCGAAGACGTCGAGGACGGCCCGCTCGAGGCGGCCGGCGTCGAGGGCCTCGAGGAGGTCGGCGGTGACGACGAGGGCGCCGCGCGCGACGTTGACGAGGACGAGGCGCGGGTGGCCGGCTCCGAGGACGGATGCGTCCACGAGGCCGCGGGTCTCGGGAGTGAGCGGGGCGCAGAGGACGAGGACGCGGGCCCGCGGAAGCCAGGCCCCGAGATCGGGAATGCCGTGGAGCGGGAACTCGGCGTCCGGCCGGGGGGTGCGGACGAAGCCCCGGACGTCGAGCCCGATCTCGCGCAGGGCGCGGCCGATCTGGCGCCCGATGCGGCCGAAGCCGAGGACGAGCGCCACCTGGCCGGTGAGGTCCTCGGGGAGGAGCCGGGAATCCCACCGGCTCTCCCGCTGGGCCTCGCGGCACTCGTCCAGGTGCTGCGTGATCGCGAGGAGGTGGCCGAGCGTGTAGCGGGCCATCCAGAGACCGAACTGTCCGTCGGCCCGGGTGATCGGCAGCTGGTTCGGGATGGAAGGGTCGGAGAGCAGGTGGTCGACCCCCGCGCCCGCGCTCTGGACCCAGGTCAGCCGGGGCATGCGCGCGATCAACCCTTCCGGGACCTTCCAGACGAAGAGACCCTCGGCGCGGGCGAGGAAGGAGTCGTCGAGCGGATCGCGCGGGTGAAAGCCGCGAATCTCGAGGCGCCCCTCGGCCTCGCTTAGGGCGGAGACCCATTCTTCGTGGCGGTGGTGGACGACGGCGAGCCGGCGCATGCGCCCGCCATGATGCACCCCGCGGTTTCCAGCTCCGCGTCAGGCCGGTTTCGGAGGCGCCTTCGCCGAAGGCTTCGAGGAGGGTCCGTCCGCAGCCTTCCCGGCGGGCCTCCCCGGGCGAGCGGTCCGCATCTCCGCGTGCGCGCACATCGCTTCCACCGACTTCGGCGCGGCCGACGTCAGGACGCGGTGCCCCTCCTCCGTGACGAGGACGTCGTCCTCGATCCTCACGCCGATGCCGAGGAACGAGGCGGGGACCTTCTTCTCGTCGGGACGGACGTAGAGCCCCGGCTCGACCGTCAGGACCATCCCCGGCTCGAGGAGGCGCCACTCCCCCTTCGCGTCGTGGTACCGGCCGCGGTCGTGGACGTCCATCCCGAGCCAGTGGGACGTCCGGTGCATGTAGAAGCGGGCGTAGTCCCCCTTCTCGATCACCTTCTTCCGTTTCCCCGAGAGGAGGCCCAGCTCGAGCAGGCCGTCGACGAGGACCTCCACCGCCGCATCGTGGACGTCCTGGAAGCGTCCGCCCGGCCGCACCTTCGAGGTCGCCGCGTGGAGCGCGGAGAGGACGATCCGGTAGACCGCCTCCTGCTCGGGCGCGAAGCGCCCCGAGGCGGGGAAGGTCCGGGTGATGTCGGAGGCGTAGCCGTCGACCTCGCAGCCGGCGTCGATCAGGACGAGGTCCCCCTCCTCGATCCGCCGGTCGTTCTCGACGTAGTGGAGCGTCGTCGCGTTCGGCCCCGACGCGACGATCGTCTCGTAGGACGGCCCGGAGGCCCCCTCGCGCCGGAAGCGCGCCGCGATGGCCGCCTCCACCTCGTACTCCCACCGCCCGGGCCGGGCGAGCGCGCGCGCCTCGTCGTGGGCGGCCGCCGCGATCGCGGCCGCCCGCTCCATCGCCGCGACCTCTTCCGGCTCCTTGCGGAGGCGCATCTCGTGGATCACGTCCGTGACGTCGTTCACGACGACCGGCCCGCGCTGCGGATGGCGCGCCTCGCGGCGGAAGCGGCCGAGGATCGAGGCGACGAGGAGGTCCCTCTTCTCGTCGACGCCGAAGGCGTAGTGGAGGCTCGAGGAGCCGCGGATCAGCTCGGGGAGCTTCTTCTCGAGCTCGCCGACCTCCCACGCCGCGTCGGCCCCGTGGAGCTTCACGGCCCCCTTCACGCCGGCGCGCCGCCCCTCCCAGGTCTCGCGCTCGCGGTCCTTCGGCCGCACGAAGAGGAAGAAGGCCCGCGCCCCGGCGTCGAGGACCGCGACCGCCTCCGGCTCCGCGAACCCGGTCAGGTAGAAGAGGTCGGGGTCGGGCCGGTAGCGGTACGTCCCGTCCCAGCTCAGGTTCTGCTCGGGCGTCGCGAAGAGGAGCGCCACGCCTTCCTTCACGCGGTCGAAGAAGCGCTCGCGGCGGCGGGCGAAGAGGTCGTTTCCGACGGTCGGCATGGCGGCGAGTCTACCCGCGCTGCCGTGAGACGAGCCCGCCGATGGAGCCGATCCGCATCGTCCGCCGCCTCGCGGCCCACTACCCGGACGCGACCGCCTCGCGCCTGAAGCGGGCCGTGATCGAGGGGCAGGTGACCGTGAACGGCG
>CAZNSS010000416.1:0-4055 GCA_964575465.1 uncultured Holophagales bacterium
GACGGGGAGCATCCGGTTCTTGGAGCGGTCCTTCTTCAGCTCGGCCTCGAGGGCGACGACGAGCTCCTTGCGGTGCTCCTCCTCCTCCATGTCGATGAAGTCGACGACGAGGAGCCCGCCGAGGTCGCGGAGGCGGATCTGCCGGACGATCTCCTGGACGGCCTCCATGTTCGTGCGGAGGACGGTGTCCTCGAGCCGCTTCTTGCCGATGTACTTCCCGGTGTTGACGTCGATGGCGACGAGGGCCTCGGTCTGGTTGATGACGATGTAGCCGCCCGACTTGAGCCAGACCTTCGACTTCAGGGCGTTCTCGATCTCCGCCTCGACGCCGAGCTCCTCGAAGAGCGGGCTCGACTTCCGGTAGAGCTTCACCTTGCCGACGAGGTTCGGCTGCACCTGGTCGAGGAACTCGACGATGCGGCGGTACTCGTCGTCGTCGTCGACCCAGAGGACGGAGAACTCCTGGGCGAAGACGTCGCGCGCGGCCCGGAGCGTCAGGTCGAGGTCGCGGTGGAGGAGGGCGGGCGCGCCGGCGCGCTCGGCGCGCTTGCGGATCTGCTCCCAGAGGCGCGCGAGGTAGCGCTTGTCGGAGGCGAACTCGTCGGCGGCGCGCCCCTCGCCGGCGGTCCGCACGATGAAGCCGCCCGGGCCCTTCCGGAGCGAGGTGAGAATGTCGCGCAGGCGGACGCGCTCCTCCTCGTTCTCGATCCGGCGCGAGACCCCGACGTGGTCGATCGTCGGCATGTAGACGAGCGTCCGGCCGGGGAGCGTGACGTGGGTCGTGATCCTCACTCCCTTGTGGGCGATCTGGTCCTTCGTGACCTGGACGACGAGCTCCTGCCCCTCACGGAGCAGCTCGTCGATGGAGGGGAGCGGCGCCCGCGCGGGGGGCTCGGCCTCGACGGTGGCGGGGGCTCCCTCGGCGGGCTCCTCGGCCTCGGCGGGCCCGTTCTCCTCCATCCCCCCGAAGCGGTCGAAGTCCTCGACCTCGTCGCCGACGTCGGCGACGTAGAGGAATGCGTCCTTCTCGAGCCCGATGTCGACGAAGGCCGACTGCATCCCCGGGAGGACCCGCGTGACGCGCCCCTTGTAGATGTTCCCGACGACGCCGCGCTGCCTCCGGCGCTCGATCTGCACCTCGGCGACGCGGCCGTCCTCGAGGACGGCCACCCGGGTCTCGCGGTCGTTGGCGGAGATCAGCAGCTCTTTTTGCATGGCGTCCTCTACACGTTGACGAACCGGCGCTGGGCCACGGAGAGGACCAGGCCGGTCATCGCCCAGGTCGCGATGATCGACGAGCCTCCGTAGGAGACGAACGGCAGGGTGATGCCCGTGGTCGGCAGGACGCCGACGTTCATGGCGATGTTCGCGGCAGCCTGGGCCGCGACGTTGAGGACGACGAGGAGGACGAGCATCGAGCCGCCGCGGTCGCGCGCGTCGCGCGCGACCGCAAAGCCCCGGGCGAGGTAGAGGCCGTAGAGGCCGACGACGACGGCGACGCCGGCGAAGCCTCGCTCCTCGGCGAGCGCGGCGAAGATGAAGTCCGCGTGCCGCACCGGAAGGAACCCGAGCCGGCTCTGGGTCCCCTCCTTCCACCCCTTGCCGAGGATCCCGCCCGATCCGATCGCGATGCGCGCCTGGCGCACCTGGTAGCCGGCGCCGCGGGCGGCGAGGTCGGGGTCGAGGAAGGTCCGGATCCGGTCCTTCTGGTAGTCCTTCAGGACGAACCAGGAGGCGCCCGCGGCGAGGGTGCCCGTGAGGATCAGCGTTCCCCAGACGCGCGCCGGGAGGCCGCCCAGGTAGAGGGCCGCCAGGAGGAACGGGACGTAGGTGAGCGCGACGCCGAGGTCGGGCTGGAGGAGGATGAGCGCGACCGGGATGCCGACGGTCCCGACGAGCGCACCGATGGTGCGTCCCGAGAGGAGCGCGCGGTCGTCGTTCTCGAGGATCCAGGCGAGGAGGAGGACCGTCGAGATCCGTGCGAGCTCCGAGGGCTGGAGCTGGAAGCCGCCGAAGAGCCGGATCCACGACTTCGCGCCGGCGATCGTCGGGCCGAAGATCGGGAGCCAGGCGAGCGGCAGGAGGGAGACGGCGAAGAGGCCGGGCGAGGCCCGGAGGAGGAGCCGGTAGTCGAAGACGGCGAAGAACGTCGCGGCCGCGAGGCCCGCGACGACGAAGAGGGCCTGCCTCCCCCCGAGACCGCCGCGCGGGGTCCCCGACGTCGTCGAGACGACCATGGCGACCCCTACGGCCGAGAGCGCGAGCGAGGCGAGGAGGAGCGGGACGTCGAGGCGCCGCGGGAGCGCCTCGGCGAGGCGCGACACGTCAGGTCCCCCGCCGGGGAGCGGGCGGCCCGGGGTCGTGCCGGGCCGTGGTCGAGCCCCCGGGGGGCGTCGCCTCCGGGAGAGGCGCGGCCGGAGGGGTCGGCACCGGGACGCTCCCGGGGCGCAGGTACGCCTCGATGAGGCGCATGGCGAGCGGCGCCGCGGCGGAGCTGCCGTGCATTCCGTTCTCGACGAAGACGACGACGACGATCTTCGCGTCCTCGCGCGGAGCGAACGCGGCGAACCAGGCGTGGTCGCGGAGCTTCTCCGGGAGGACGGTCGACATCTTCGCCTGCTTCTGCGCGACGACCTGGACGGTGCCCGTCTTCCCGCAGATGTCGAGCCCCTCGACGTTGTAGCGGAACGCGGTTCCGCCCGGGCGGTTCACGACGCGCCAGAGGCCCTCGACGATCGTCTCCCTCGCCCCGGGCGGGTAGGGGACCCGCTCGGTCACCGGGGGCCGGTAGGCGACGCGGGAGCCGGTCCTCACGTGCTCGCCGATCCGGAAGAGGTGGGGCACGGGGAGCCCGCCGTCGGCGTTCGCGAGGCCCGCGAACGCGCGGGCCGTCTGGAGCGCCGAGACCAGGAGCGGGCCCTGGCCGATGGCGACGGAGATCGTCTCGCCCGGGTACCACGGGTGGTGCCGCGCGGCGAGGCTCCAGGCGGTCGAAGGGACGTTCCCGGTCTTCTCCGGCCAGAGGTCGACGCCGGTCGGGCGGCCGAAGCCGAACGTCCTCGCCGCCTCGGCGATGACGTCGATGCCGAGCCGGCGGCCGGCCGTGTAGAACCAGACGTCGCAGGAGACCTGGAGGGCGGTTTTCAGGTCGACGGTCCCGTGGACGCCGTGGCAGCGGAACGTGCGGCCGTAGAACGTGGCCGAGCCGGGGCAGTGGACCGTCTCGGAGGGGTCGATCCCGTGGGTCAGCGCGGCGTAGGCGACGATGGCCTTCCAGACCGACCCGGGCGAGTAGACGTTCTGGATGGCCCGGTTCTGGAGCGGCCGGTCCTCGTTGCCGACGATGGCGTCCCACTCGGCGCGGCTGACGCGGCGCGTGAAGACGTTCGGGTCGAACGCCGGCGCCGAGACGAGCGCGAGGATCTCCCCCGTCTTCGGGTCGAGCGCGACCGCCGTGCCGACCTTGTCGCGGAAGTAGTCGTCCGCGATCTTCTGGAGGTCGAGGTCGACGTTCAGGACGAGCGTGTTTCCGGGGAGCGGGTCGACGCGATCGAGCTCGGCGACCTCGCGGCCGAACGAGTCGATGACGAAGGTCCGGAGGCCGGAGGTCCCCGCGAGGAGGTCCTGGTAGGCGGCCTCGATCCCCTTCTGCCCGATCGCCTCCCCGGAGCGGACGCGGCCGGCGCGCGCGGAGAGCTGCTCGGGCGTCGCCTCGCCGAGGTGCCCGAGGAGGTGCGCGAGGACGGTCCCCTGCGTGTAGACGCGGCGCTCGGTCGTCTGGACGACGAGCTCGGGGTGCTCGAGGGCGTGGGCTTCCACCGCGCCGACCTCGGCGACGGTCAGGTCGTCGTCGAGGACGACCGGGATGAAGTCGTAGCTCGTCCGCGAGCGCTCGACGCGGCGGCGGAGGTCGTCCAGCGGCCTCCCGAGGAGGCCCGAGACGAAGCGGAGAGAGGCGTCCGCGTCCTTCGTCTCCCTCTTGTAGAGGAGGAGCGTGAAAGAGGGCTCGTTCTCGGCGAGGAGCTTCCCGTTCCGGTCGAGGATGAAGCCGCGCG
>CAZNSS010000417.1:0-4055 GCA_964575465.1 uncultured Holophagales bacterium
TCCTCCAGACGCTCGTCACGCGCGAGAGCGCCGAGGCGCGTCTCGCCGACCTCGTGGCGTCGGAGACGGGGGCGGCGCTCGGCGCCGTGCCGTTCACGCGTCTCGTCTCGGCCACCGCCGGCGAGGCCGACCTCCCGGGCGTCGTCGCCGGGATCGGCGACAGGGTGCGGAAGCGCGCTGCGGCCGACTACGGCGTGCGGGTCGTCGACGTCCGCCTCAAGCGGATCGCATTCCCCGAGCAGAACCTCCTCTCCGTCTTCGGAAGGATGCGTTCGGAGCGCGAGCGGATCGCCCGCCGGTTCCGCTCGGAGGGCGAGGAGGCGGCCCTGAAGATCCGCGCCGAAGCCGACCGCGAGCGGACGCGACTCCTTTCCGAGGCGTACCGGAAGGCCCAGGAGGAGAAGGGGGCGGGGGAGGCCGAGGCCGCGCGGATCTACGCGAAGGCGACGAGCCAGGACCCCGAGCTCTACAAGTTCCTCAGGACCCTCCGCGCCTACGAGAAGATCCTCGACGACCGGACGACGCTCGTCCTCCCGGGCGATTCCGACTTCCTCCGTCTCCTGACCGAGGGCGCCTCGCCCGTGCCGGCGCCGAGAAGGGGGCCGAATTGACGCCTCGCGCGCGGTCGGCGTCGCTCCTGGCGGCGGGCCTGCTCGGTGCCGCCTGGTTCCTCTCCGGGATCGTCGCCCTCCGGACGTCGCAGCAGGGGGTCGTCTTGCGGTTCGGCGAGCCGCGCCCGATTCCCCTCGCGCCCGGGATCCACTGGGTGCCGCGGGGGATCGACCGAGTCGTGAAGGTCGAGGTGACGAGGACGGAGACCGTCCCGATCGGCTTCCGGACGCCGGAAGGAAGGCGCGCCGTCTCGCTCCCCGGCGACGAGGGACAGTGGCTGACGGGCGACACGAACATCCTCGCCGTCGAGCTCGCCGTGCAGTACCGCGTCGCCAGGCCCGTCGAGTGGGTCGTCAACGGTCGCGACACGCAGGAGGTCGTCCGCCGTGCCGCGGAGTCGGTCGTCACCGACGCGATGGGGAAGCTGCCGGTGGACGAGGCGCTCACGAGCGGAAGGCTGACCCTCCTCGAGGAGGTCCGCCGCGGGACACAGGAGCTGCTCGACGCGTGGAGGAGCGGCGTCGGGGTCGTCTCCGTCGCGATCCGCTCCGTCGACCCGCCTCCCGCCGTCCTCGCGGCGTTCCAGGACGTGCAGAACGCCAAGAGCGACCGGGAGCGGTTCGTCAACGAGGCGGAGAGCTACGCGAACGACACCCTCCCGCGGGCCCGCGGCGAGGCCGACTCGCTCGTCTCCTCGGCGGCGAGCGGTCGGCTCCGGCGCGTGGAGGAGGCGCGCGGCGACGCGGCACGCTTCGAGGCGCTCCGGCGCGAAGCGAGCCTCGCCCCGGCCCCTCTCCGCGCCCGGCTCTACCTCGAGACGCTCGAGGAGGTCCTCCCGAGGATGAAGGTCTACGTCGTCGACGAGGGGACACGCCTCCGCCTCGTCCGGCCGGAGACCGCGGCGACGCGGTCCGTCCCGAAGAGCTGACGCCTCGCCTCGCGCCGTCGCTCGCCTTCACGAAGCGCTCGGAGCTCTCGGTCTCGGCCGTACCGGGAATGATGCGGGCCTGGCCTCGAGGATCGACTTTTTCGCGTCCCGGACCGTCCAGAAGACGATGGCGTCGACGTTCACCGGGACGGTGTCGCGCGTCAGCGCCGACCCGGCGGTCACGTCGGACACGCGGACGCGCTGGTCGACGAGATGCGAGACGACGTCGACGACCTTCTTCGCCGCGGCGGCGATGGCCGCCGGGAACATATGCTGGCTCCTCTTCGGGCCGGCCGCGCGGTATAGGATTTCGCCATGCCCGCAGATCTCGAGGGATTCGAGGGGTTCGACGGCATCGAGCTTCTCCAGAGGCTTCCGCTCTTCCGCGACCTGAACCACGCCGAGACGATCCGGCTCGCCGCGATCTGCGTCTCCGAGAGGCGGAGCGCCGGGACGATCCTCGTTCCGGAGAACGCCCTCGGCGAGGCCCTCTACGTCGTCCGGGCCGGCCGGGTCTCGGTCGACAAGGGAGAGGGGAGCGCCCGGCTCCGCCTCGGCGAGATGGCGGCCGGCGAGATGTTCGGGGAGATGTCGCTCGTGGACGACGTCCTCACGCAGGCCACCGTGACGGCGCTCGAGGACGTCGAGCTCCTCGTCGTCCCGCGGGGGGACCTCGACGCGCTCCTCGCGTCCGACCCGGCTCTCGCGCTGAAGGTCTACCGGTCCTTCTGCCGCGCCCTGACCGCGAAGATCCGTGCGCTCCAGAAGCTCATCGCCCCGGAGAGGGGCCTCGAGATGGAGAAGGCGTGATGGACGCGACGACCCTCGATCGCCTCCTTTCGGCCGCGGCCAAGAGCGGGGCCAGCGACGTCCACCTGAAGGCCGGGGCGCAGCCCGCCGTCCGGATGGCGGGCGTCCTGACGCCGGTCCGCACGCCCGCGCTCGCCCGCGACGACATGCATCGGATCGTCGCGCAGCTCGTCTCCCAGCGCCCGGACGCACCGCAGGCCGAGCGGATCCGCGAGCTCGACACCTCGTACGCCATCGAGGGCGTCGCCCGGTTCCGCGTCTCGATCTACCGCCAGCGGGGCGACCTGGCGGCCGTTCTCAGGGTCATCCCGTTCGTGATCCCGACGTTCGAGCAGCTCGGGCTCCCGCCGGTCGTCGAGAAGATCGCCGCGGAGCCGCGCGGCCTCGTCCTCGTCACCGGGATCACGGGGAGCGGGAAGACCTCGACGCTCGCCGCGATCGTCGACTGGATCAACCAGAGAGAGCCCCGGCACATCCTGACGATCGAGGACCCCGTCGAGTACCTCCACTCCGACCGGAAATCGAGGGTCTCGCAGCGCGAGGTCGGGATGGACACGGCGGGCTTCGCCGCGGCCCTCCGGGCAGGGATGCGGCAGGACCCGGACGTCATCCTCGTCGGGGAGCTGCGGGACCTCGAGACGATCGACACCGCGCTCAAGGCGGCCGAGACGGGGCACCTCGTCCTGGCGACGCTGCACACCCAGGACGCCCTCGGCACGATCGACCGGATCATCGGGATGTTCCCCGCGGAGGCCGAGACGAGCGTGAGGATGCGGCTCGCCGAGGTGCTCCGCGCGGTCGTCTGCCAGCGGCTCGTCCCGGCGGCATCGGGCCAGGGTCGCGTCCTCGCCGCCGAGGTCCTCGTGAACACGCTCGCCGTGCAGTCGATGATCCGGCAGCCGGAGAAGACCGGCGGCCTGAAGGACTACATCGAGAGGGGCGGCGAGGTCTACGGGACCCAGTCGTTCGACCAGCACCTCGTCGCGCTCCACCGCGAGGGGAAGATCACGATGGAGGTGGCGGTCGCCGCCGCCTCGAGCCCGTCCGAGCTCCAGCGCGCCATCATGCTCGAGGGCTGAGACAGGGGGGTCTGGTCTGCACTCTACACTCTGCGCGGCCGCGCAGAGTGTAGAGTGCAGACCAGACCCCCCCGGCCCTCGTCAGGCCTGGTAGAGCTTCCGGATGTTCGGGATCAGGTATTCCTGGAAGGCGCGCTCGAGGTCGAAACGCGGTGAGAGGCCCCAGTCCTTCCGGGCGGCGGAGTCGTCGACGTCGGCGGGCCAGGAGTCGACGATCCCCTGTCTCTTCGCGTCGACCTTCGTCGAGATCTGCGCGCCGGGGAAGTCCTTCTCGACGATCGCCTGGATCCCGGCGGCCGAGGGGGCGAAGGCGCCGATGTTGTAGACGGTCCGGGTCAGCCTCTCGCGAGGCGCGGCGGCGAGCTGGAGGAAGGCGTCGACGGCGTCGGGCATCGCCATGAAGGGAATCCGGGCGTCGGGCCTCACGAAGCAGGCGTAGGGCTTGCCGGAGGCGGCGGCGTGAATCATCTCGGGCGCGAAGTCCGACGTGCCGCCGGAGGGGACGGTGAACGCCGAGATGAGGCCGGGGAAGCGGATCGAGCGGAAGTCGACCTTGCCCGAGAGCGTCTCCGGGGCGAGCTGCTTGTAGTGGCGGGCGTAGTAGCGGCCGAGCTGCTCGCAGTAGA
>CAZNSS010000418.1:0-4048 GCA_964575465.1 uncultured Holophagales bacterium
GCGAGGACGGCCTCGGCCGCCCGCGCGTCGCTGCCGCCCGCGAAGAGCCGTCGCGACACTTCCGCGAGCGCGTGCCGCTGCTCCTCGCGGAGGGCGTCGTCTCCGAGGAGCCGCGACGCCGCGGCCGCCAGCTCGGAGCCCGTGGCCCGCTTCTGGATGTGCTCGGGGATCGCGCGACGCCCGAGAACGAGGTTCGGGAGGCCGATCGTATCGGAGTCGATGAGGCGGAGCGCGATCGCGCCGCGGACCACACCCATCGTCAGGGGGGCGAGCCGGTAGGCGATGACCATCGGCGTCCCGAGGAGGGCGGCCTCGAGCGAGGCGGTCCCCGAGGCGAGGAGCGCGAGGTCGGCCGCGCGGAGCGCGTCGTGGCTGCTCCCGGCCTTCACGACGGCGCCCCCGAGGCCGCAGCGGCCGACCTCGGCCTCGATCCACGGCGCGAAGGCGGGATCGGCGACCGGGAGGAGGAACCGGATGGTCCGGTCCCTCTCGTGGAGGAGCCGCGCGGCGTCGAGGAGGATGGGAGCGAGCCGGCGCACCTCGAGCGGGCGGCTTCCCGGAAGGACCGCGACGACGGGGCCGGACGGGAGGCCGAGAGATTCCCGCACGTGCCGCCGCTCCTCCGCCGTCGCGGGCCGGAGGAGGTCTCCGAGGTAGTGACCGACGAACGTCGTGGAGGCCCCGGCGGCCCTCCAGACGCGCTCCTCGTCGGGGAACGAGGTGAGGATCTCGTCGAAGCTCGGGGCGAAGACGCGCGCGAGGGAGCGCCAGATCCAGACCTGGGGCGGGAAGTACGAGAGGGTCGGAACGCCGCGACCCCTGAGCCACCTCCCGAGTGTCACGTGGAAGATGTCGTTCGCGATGAGCACGGCAGCGTCGGGCGGTGCCGTCGCGACGCGGCTGCGGAGCGACGCGAACGCGCGTGCCAGGCCCGGAACGACCCGGAAGGACTCGGAGACGCCGACGGTGCCGAGAGCGTTCGTGTCCCGGAGGATCTCGACGCCCGCCTCCGCCATCCGCGGGCCGCCGAGGCCGAAGAGCGAGACGTCTCCCCGGCGCCCTCGCAGCTCGCGGGCCAGTCGCGACCCGGCGACGTCTCCCGATACCTCGCCGGCACTCAGGAGGATCCTCACGCGGCCCCTCTCCACCGTGCGCGGAGGCGTGAGGCGGCCTCGAGGAGCGCGAGCTGGGCGAGGGGCACGGCAAACGCGTGGAGGGCGAGGGGCCTCGCGTCGGGTCTTCTTCCGTTGACCGCCTGCGCCACAACGATGCGCGCCGCCACGAACGTCCCCGCCAGGAGGAGGAAGAGGGCCAGCCGCCGCTTCATTCCATGCCGGAAGAGACGGCGGCCTCGAGGAGCCGCGCCAGGCCCGTGTCGCGAAGGACTCCCGACATCCAGGCGGCGAACCCGGCGTCTCCGGCGGGTCGGGGCACGGCGTGGAAGACGAGCCTTGCCTCAGCGGCCCGCTCGCCGCCGACCGAGGCCCGGGTCCGTGCGGCCCAGGTCGTTCCGCGGGCCTCCTCCAGCTCGGCCTCGAGCCGGATCTCCTCGCCGGGACGGACGAGGCGCCGGAACTTGGCCCTCTCGACCATCATCAGGAGCGGGAACCGGTCCGGCCCGAGCCGCGTCGCCAGCGCCCACCCGGCCGTCTGACCCATCGCCTCCGTCAGGAGGACTCCGGGGACGACCGGGAGGCCGGGAAAGTGGTCGGCGAACAGGGGGTCCTCGGGGCGAAAAGTCTTCAGCGCCGTCGCACCTCGCCCCGGCTCGACCGAAAGGAACTGGTCGACGAGGACGAACCGCACGAACGGAGGGACCTCAGAGGGCGGCGGCCGTCCCGCGAAGGAGCTTCACGCCGAGCGCGACAACGGCAGCGGCGAAGGCGAAGAGGCCGAAGGTCGATGCCGCCGGGATCGCGACTCCGTTCACCAGGGCGGATCCCGACAGGGGAGGACCCGTCGTCGTCGAGATGCCGCCCACGCCCGCCACCTGCACGATGATGGTGTCCGGCCACCCGTCCTGGTTGGTGTCGGTCAGCGGAAAGTAGATCTGCGGCGTCGTCCCGGTGTAGATGCCGAGAAGCCCGGCGCCGCTCGTCGTCCACGGTACCGAGATGTAGTCGGGGCGTCCGTCGCCGGTCCCGTCCTTCGGGACCAGGCTCATCCGCGTCTGGGGGACACCGGTCCCTTCGACCTGCAGCGTGTCGTAGATCCCGTCGCCGTTCTGGTCGAAGAGCTGCCCCGTCCCGCTCGCCGAGGCGGCCAGAGCGCGGACGCCTCGGTTCGGCACGGGCGGAACGTAGGGCTCCTGGCTGAACGTGAACAACGTCCCCGCCGGATTCGACACGAGCGACTGCACCATGCCGTTCGGCATCGTGCGCGAGCCGCCGATGCCGGCGTCCTGCATGACGGTCATGCACGGCGTCTGCGTCCCGGTCCCGGGGATCCCGCTCGGGAGCCCGACGACGCGCATGCACTGCGTGTCCTGCTGCTCCGGGTAGCCCTGCAGCTCGGTCGGCTGCGGCACGCCGTCCCCGTTCAGGTCGAACCAGACCGGGTGCCCGGAGCTCCAGGGACCCGGACCGGGGGTCGGCTGGGCCTGCACGCCGCCCGCGGCGAGAAGGAACGCGAGCGCGGCGGCGGAGAAGAGGCGAGGTGCGGTTCGACTCATGTAGGCCCTCCGGAATCCGAGTACAGTTCGAATTGCATCGAGTGTAGCAAGTCCCGGGACGGAATGGGACCTGGCGGCGACCCGAGGCGGGCCTTCGCTAGACTCGGCCGTCGTCCGATGAAACGCCACCTGCCCGTGACGGAGCGTCGCGTTCGCCGCGCTGCGGTCGCCCTCGCGGCGGCGGCCGTGGCGGCGCTCCTCCTCCTCGCGCCGCGAACGACGCTCTGGGACCGGGACGAATCCCGCTTCGCGCGCTCGGCCGTCGAGATGCTCTCGTCGGGCGACTTCCTCGTTCCGACGTTCGCCGGCGAGCTCCGTCCGCACAAGCCGCCCCTCCTCCCCTGGCTCATGGCTCTCTCCGCGGGCGTTCTCGGCCCCACGCCGGCGGCCTTCCGCCTCTGGTCCGCGCTGGCACACGGGGCTTCCGTCCTCCTGACCTTCGTCGCCGGCCGGCGTCTCGCGGGCGGAAAGGCCGCGCTCCTCGGAGCGGCGTTCCTCGCGCTCTCGCCACTCGCCCTCCTCGAAGGGGCCGCCGCGACGGCCGACGCCGTCCTCCTCGCGGGGCTCACGGGGGTCCTCGCCGTCTTCTCGGATGCCGCGGTGTGCGGGGTCCGGGCCCGCCACTTCGTCCTCGGCGCCCTGGCCTCGGCGGTGGCGCAGCTCGCGAAGGGCCCGGTCGCGCTCGTGCTGCCGCTCCTCGGCTTCGGCGGTGCGCTCCTTCTCGTGCCGACGGCCTTTCGGGAGAGGCGGAGCCTCGCCGGCCTCCTCGCCGCGACCTCGGTGCTCGGCCTCCTGCCGGTCCTCGGCTGGGGCCTCCTCGCCGACGCCGCGACGAACGGCCGCCTCCTCTCCGCGGCGATCGGCACGCACGTGATCGGCCGGTCCCTCGCGCCGATGGAAGGCCACGGCAGCGGGTTCCTCGCGGGACCCCTCTACTACGGGGTCGTCCTGCTGGCCGGCTTCTCGCCTTTCACGCTGTTTCTTCCGGCGGCCTGGGCTCGAGCCCGTTCGGGCGGCGTCCTCCCGGCCGCGGCCCGGCCGATCCTCCTCGGAAGCGCCCTCGCGCCGTTCCTCCTCTTCGCCGTCGTCGCCACGAAGCTGCCGCACTACCTCCTCCCGGCGTTCCCGGCCCTCGCGCTCCTCGCGGCCGAGGCCGCGGAGTCGGGAGAGCGTCGCGGCCTCGTCGCCGGAGGTCTCCTCCTCACTCCGGTCGTCCTCGCCATCCTCGCGGCGCTCGGCTTCGTCGTGGCCGCCCCTCCGCTCGTGGCGTTGCGCGCCCCGGCGGCGGCGGCCTTCGTCGCGATCTCGGCGGAGACCGTCCTGGCCGCGGCGTTCCTCCGGTCGGGGCGCTCGCGGCTCGCCGTCCTGGCGCTTCTC
>CAZNSS010000419.1:0-2229 GCA_964575465.1 uncultured Holophagales bacterium
AGCCCCCCGCTCGCGGCCCCGGCGTCCGCGGCCCGGACCGAGGACGTCGCCCGCGGCCTCGCACGGTTCGGGCTCCTCGTGGAGAGGCTCGAGAAGAGCCTTCCCAGGGAAGGCGGCCGGAAGCCCCCGGACGCGCTCACCGCTCAGCTCCTCGCCACGGCCGCGACGGCCTCCCGCACGAGCCGCGAGCTCGAGGAGAACCTCGCGCGCCTGGCGAAGCTCGGAGTCGAGGTCCCCCCGACCGACGTCCTCTTCCGGAAGCTCTCGGACAGCCTTCCCGGGTGGGGCGTCCCGGTGAACCCGGACGCGGACGAGACGATCGGGCCGGGCGGCCGGGGCAGCGTCGTGGGCGCGATGCGCCGGCTCGTGACTCTCTCGTCGGACCCTGCTGAGAGCGCCAAGCGCTTCCGGGAGATCGTCTACGCGGCCATCGAGCAGCTCAACGGCGGGAACCTGGGCCGCGCCGTGACGATGTTCGGCCTCGCCGAGCAGATCATCCGGAAGGAGCGGGTCGAGAAGCCGGTCGCGCAGGCGATCCGCGCCCGGGCGCACGAGACGATCGACCCCGCCCGGCTCCGCGCCTTCGCCGAGAAGCCTGAGAACCACTTCGGGCTGAGGACCGTCCTCGAGTTCTTCCCCGCGCTCCGCCCGGACGGCCTCCTCGAGTCCCTCCGCGAGGAGAAGAGGCGCGACGCCCGGAGGAACCTGCTCGCCCTCCTCGAGGTGCACGGTCCGACGGCCCGGGACGTCGCTCTCGAGAAGCTCTTCGCCGCGGGCGGCGCGTCGGCCGCGGAGTCGGACTGGTTCTTCCTGCGCAACCTCCTCTACGTCCTCCGGAAGGTCCCGCGGACCTCCGGAGCGGCCTCCGAGGCCGAGGTCGACCTCCTCTTCCGCCTCTCCGACCCGTCGCAGCCGGCGCCCCTCGTGAAAGAGGCTCTCGCGAATCTCGGCCAGGCCCGGACCGAGAAGTCCGAGCAGGTCCTCGTGGCGCGCCTCGCGCAGCTCGAGACGGCCGCCGCGAAGGCCGGGACCACGGCGCCGGCCGAGCTCCTCCAGCTCCTCGACCGGACCTGCGCGGCCCTCGCGCGGCACGCGACTCCCACGGCCTTCCGCGCGCTCGTCGACCACGGCCTCAAGGGGTCCGGGTCGCCCGGCGGCTCCGTCGCCCGCCTCGTTCACCTCTCCGGCCACGACCTCTCGGCCCAGGAGCAGCTCGTCGACCGGCTCCTGAAGGCTCTTCGCGGAGCGCTCCCCGTCCGGTTCCTCGGCGTCGTCGTCTCGCCGAGCGCCGACGCCGACGCGAAGCGGATCGTGAAGGCCCTCTCGGGGACGCCCGCGCCCTCCGTCCGCAGGACGCTCGAGGAGATCGCCCGGAAGTACCCGGATCGTGAGTTCGGCCGCGAGGCGGAGAAGGCGCTCGCCGCGCTCGACCAGGCCCGACGCCCCGCCGAGACCGGCGCCGCGAGCCTCGCCGGAGACCTCGAGGTCTTCGGCCTGCCGACGCTCCTCCAGACCCTCGAGCAGACCCAGGCGACGGGCGTCCTCTCGCTGAAGGACCGGCAGGGGGCGGAGATCGGCGCCATCGCGATCGAGGCGGGCGCGATCCGCGGCGCCTCGACGGGTCGCCTCCGCGGCGCCGACGCCTTCTACCAGGTCCTCGAGCGCCCGGCGGCGGCGACGTTCGCCTTCGGCCGGTCCGCCGCGCTGCGCCCCGAGGAGGTCTCCTTCCCGTCGCCGCAGCCGGTCATGGGCCGCCTCCTCGAGGGGATGCGCCGCTACGACGAGCTCCAGCGTGCATCCGCCCTCGTCCCGGACGGCGCCCGCTTCCGCACCTCGTCGGTGAGGCCCACGCGGCTGCCGCAGGAGGAGGACCCGAAGCTCCCGGGGACCGTCTGGGCGAAGGCGCTGCAGGGGGCGACCGCGATCGAATGCGAGGCGGCCGCAGAAGCCGACGCGTTCCGCGTCAAGCGGCTCCTCGTCCACTGGGTCGAGGAAGGCTCGCTCCAGGTCGTTCCCGAGTAGGGTCTTCCTCTCGCCGACCGGCCGCTCCCGGAAAGGGCGAGGAAGGCCGCGGGCGACGGGGCGCCCGCGGCTCCCTCGGTCTCCGGATCAGCCTTTCGCCGCCCTCGACCGCGCGACCTGCTGGGCCTGGATCGCGGTGAGGTTGATCGTGAAGACGATGTCCTCGACGAGGCAGCCGCGGGAGAGGTCGTTCACCGGCTTGGCGAG
>CAZNSS010000419.1:2329-4037 GCA_964575465.1 uncultured Holophagales bacterium
GCCGAGTCGGCGCTCTGGATCGCGATGTCGGCGAGCTCGGCCGCCGTCGGGTTCGGGTTGACGGCGCAGTCGCCGAAGACGAGGACCTGCTCGGGCAGGCACATGAAGAAGATGCTCGACACGAGGTTGCAGCCGGGGACGGTCTTGATGATCTGCAGCGCGGGCCGGATCGTGTGCGCCGTCGTGTGGACGGCGCCCGAAACGAGGCCGTCCGCCTCGTCGAGCGCCATCATCATCGTGCCGATCATGATGTTGTCCTGCAGCTCGACCTCGGCCCGGTCGGGGGTCATCCCCTTTGCCTTGCGCCGCTCGACGAGCGGCGCGACGTAGCGGTGGGCGACGTCGGCGGGGTTGATGATCTCGACCGTGGCGGGGAGCGTGACGCCCTGGCGGGACGCCACGTCGCGGACCTCCTCGGGGTTGCCGAGGAGGACGCAGTGCGCGATCCCCTTCGCGGCGACGATCGCCGCGGCGGCAACCGTCCGCGGCTCGGACCCCTCGGGGAGGACGATCCGCTTCTGGTCGGCGCGGGCCGTCTCGATGAGGCGGTGCCGGAAGGCGGGCGGGGAGAGGCGAGGGACGCGCGCGGGCTTTTCGAAGGCGCGGGCCCAGACGAGGTCGACGTGGTCCGCCACGAAGCTCATGGTCCGCTCGACGCGCTCGGCGTCGTCGACCGGGATCGTCGGGTTCATCGAGGCGACATGCGTCGCGGTGTGGTAGCTCGAGCCCTGCACCTGCAGGAGCGGGAGGCCCGCGTCGAAGACCTTCCGGCAGAGGTCGAGGACGCGACGGTCCGGGGCGATCCCGCCGGTCAGGACGAGGCCCGCGAGCGGGGTCCCGCTCTGGACCGTCATCGCGGCGGCGAGGAGGATGTCGCTCCGGTCGCCCGGCGTCAGGACGAGCGTCCCCGGCTTGAGCGCCTTCAGGGCGTTCGGGACGGTCATCGCGCAGATCGCGACGTCCTTCACGCGGCGGGTCCGGGCCTCTCCCGGGAAGAGGACCTGCGCGTGGAGCGCGTCGCCGATGTCCTTGACGCGCGGCGCCATCAGCTCGGAGTTGCAGGGGACGATGGCGATCGGGCGGAGCCCCTCCGCCTCGAGCGCGGCCCGGTGGGCCTTGACGCACTCGGCCGAGAGGCCCGACCCCGCGCAGCCGGAGCAGCCGGCGGAGCCGGGGCCGAACGAGTCGGACTCGACCTCGCCCGGCTCCCCCTTCCTCTCGCAGACGCGGTTGAGGATGGCGCCGACGGATCGGCCGTCGGAGAGCGCTCCGTAGCCGCGCGCGGCGATGGCGATCGTCTCGGCCACCTCGGCGGCGCTCTGGTCGGCCGGCGCGGCGACGAGGACGAGCTCGGCGTCGAGCGCCTTCAGCATCAGGGCGTTGACGCGCGAGGAGTGGACCATTCCCATCTCGGGGTGCATCCCCTGGACGATGAGGACGTCGATGTCCTCGCCTGCCCGGTCGGCGATGGCGACGACGCGCTCCATGAGCGTCTGGTCGTCGCCGGCGGCGAGGAGCCCCTCCGCCTCGCCGCGCGGCACGGCCGGCGGGATGGCGAAGTGGGCGCCGAGGGAGAGGAGCGGGATCGTGTGGTCGGGCTCGCGGTTGGCGACCGGCTTGGCGAATCCGACCCGGATCCCCTCGCGGTCGAGGGCGCGGACGATGCCGAGGCAGGCGGTCGTGATGCCGACGCCGCGGCCGGCGGGGG
>CAZNSS010000420.1:0-4030 GCA_964575465.1 uncultured Holophagales bacterium
CCGCGACGGGAAGAACGACACGAAGAGCAGCTGCTGGATCCGGGTCGCCCAGCTCCTCGCGGGGCGCCGATGGGGAGCCTCCTTCTGGCCGCGCATCGGCCAGGAGGTCGTCGTCGCGTTCGAGGAGGGGGACCCCGACCAGCCGATCATCGTCGGCGTCGTCTACAACTCGGACCAGATGCCGCCGTACCTCGGGCAGGGGCCCGACGGGAAGCACCGGAACGACAACAGGCTCACGGGCGTGAAGTCGAACACGACGCTCGGCGGCGTCGGGTTCAACGAGTGGCGCTTCGACGATGCGAAGGGCGCGGAGCAGGTCTTCCTCCACGCCGAGCGGAACATGGACGTGCGGGTGAAGAACGACGCGATGGAGAGCGTCCTGCACGACAAGCACCTGACCGTCGGAGGGACGAAGGACGGAAAGAAGTTCGGGGACTACCTGCAGCGCGTCTTCAAGGACAAGCACGAAGCCGTCGACGGCGCGCTCCAGGCGCGGTGGGGCGACGCGAAGATCCTCGTCGGGGGAGGGGACGGGGGCGGGGTTCTGGATCTGTACGTCGAGGGAGAGTGGAAGACGACGGCCGACGGAACCGTGAGCGAGGTTTTCAAGTCCGGCCAGACGACGTCGATCGAAGGGAGCCGGGCCCTCGAGACGAGCATGCACATCGGAATGCTCGCCCATGGAGGCGTCTCGATCGCCGCGAAGACGGACGCCCTCCTCGACGCCAAGACCTACCTCATCCTCAGAGCGCCGACCGTGTGTCTCCGGGCCTCGGACAGCAGCTTCATCACGATCGACGGCTCCGGAGTATCCATCGTCGGTCCCGTGGTCAACATCAACAGCGGCGGAACGCCGTGGGAGTCGGAGATACTGGACCCCAAAACCCCGTCGGAGGCCGCCAAGGCCGGCCCGAAGGAACCGACTCCCGCCGACGACGCGAAGAGCGGGCAGAAGTCGTCCTGAAGAAGGGCTGGCGACGGCGAAGGAGGAAACGAGACATGCCCAGGGCCGCACGAGTCTTCGACGTGACGGGTCACGGCTCTCCTCTGAGCCCCGGGCCGGGCTGCCCCACCGTCAACATCGGCCTCCAGCCCGCGTGGCGGGCCCTCCCCTCCGCGATGGCGAGCGCCGTCGAAGGGATCTCGAACAGCGTGGATTCGTTCATGAAGCGCCCGCAGATGACGCCCGCCGACGCGACGGCGAGCATCGTCGAGATCTCCGGGAAGCTCGTCGCGGGAGCGGCCGCGGCCGTCGGAAACGGAGCCCCCGGAGCCGCGGCCACGGCGACGTCGTCCGTCGCGGCGATGAATGCCACGAACGTCGCTCTGACGGCGGCCTGGACGACGGCCTCCGTCGCCCCCGGGGGCCAGCCCGCCGCGAACATCGCCTACACCGAGGGGATCAAGATGGCCGTCGGGATCGCCGCGAGCGCCGTCGTCGCGTCGATGGCGGGCATCTCCGACATGCACCTCTGCCCTCTCCCGGCGCCGCCCCCGCCGCACGGGCCGGGCTTCGTCACGCAGGGGAGCTCGACGGTGAACATCGGCAACCTCCCGGCGGCCCGCCAGGGGGACAAGGTCTACGAGGCGTGCGGCGGGAGCGATCCGGTCGCGATGGGGTGCCCGACGGTGAACATCGGCGGCTGAGCCGCCGGGCCGGTCAGTACGTGCTCCGGACGGCCGTCTCGATGACGACCTCGTTGACGTAGGGGCGGTAGCCCTCTCGTTCGTGCTGCAGGATGAAGAAGGCGAAGAGCCCCGGGGCGTAGAGGTCCTCCCTCGAGACGCCGAAGTGATCGAGGATCACCCAGCGGAGGCCCAGCTCGTACGACCGTCGGACCGGGTCGTGGACGAGGGACGTGGCGTAAAGGCTCTCTCCCTGGGTCCCACCGATGATCGCCTTCAGCGCGGCGCCCTCCGGGTCGCCGGCCTTCACCGGAAAGTCACGGAGGCCCCAGTGGGTCGCGGGCAGCGCCACCCGCAGGGCGGAGAAGTCGGGCTCGATTCCGCCGAGCGAGAGGGTCTTGACGCCGGCCCGGATCCTCATGGTGACGGTGAGGAGGTTCGCGAGGAACTGCCAGGAACGGGCGGCCATGCGGGAGATGGGGCTGCCCGGGCCGTGCGTGACCTTCGCGCCCTTCCCGTGGACGAATCGCTCGACGGCCTTCACCCCTTCCTCTCCGGCGAGGTTCCCGAGAACGAGCGTCATCTCGCCGACCAGGGTCGTGTCGTCGCGGAGGCGGTAGGCGCAGAGGATCGGCTCCAGGTTGGGCCCGACCCTCGGGAAGTCGTGGCACTGGATGTCCTCGTGGTCGGTGCCCAGCTTTCTTCCGCGGCCGACGGGAAACGGGAAACGGAGGGCACCGCGCGGGGCACGGCAGACCATGCCCCCGGGCTGGAGCGCCTTCGGGAGCTGGGACGGCGCGTGGCAGACGCACGAGGCGCCCGTCGTCGGAGGGGCGTTCGCGAGGGTCGTCGTCCCCGCATTCCGTCCGGTCGGCACGGCCTCCTCCCTTCCCGGTCTTCCCGTTCGGCGGCAAATGGAAGGTCCACGACCCACAGGGCCGCCGGGGCGGGCTCCCCTGACCAATGTGGGTCCGGGAGGAGCCCGATGCACGGCGGATCGTCACGGCCCGCGGAGCTCCGGGGGCGACGCGCGACGGGGCTACCGCCGCGCGGTGGCGCCGGTTCACAATACGCGATGGTCCTCCGGTCCCGGGACCGGCTTCGATCGCGGTGGTGGGGGTGAGCGGTGACGGCCTATCTTCAGCAGAACCGCAAGATCAGGGTCTCGACCCCGCTCGGGGAGAACGTCCTCCTCCTGAAGGCGTTCTCCGGCACCGAGGAGATCTCGAGGCCCTTCCGATTCCAGCTCGAGATGATCGCGGAGAACAGGCAGAAGGTGCCGTTCGACGCGATGCTCGGGGAAAGGGTCACGGTCCACCTCCTCCTCCCCGACGAGTCGACCGAGCACCACTTCAACGGCGTCTGCGCGAGGTTCGGGCAGGCCGGCCGGGACGAGAACTTCACGGTCTACCGCGCCGATCTCGTCCCCGAGTTCCAGCTCCTCGCCCGGACGGCGCAGAGCCGGATCTTCCAGCGGATGAACGTCCCCGACATCCTCAGGGAGGTGATGAAGGGGCTGACCGTCGAATGGAAGATCCAGGGGACCTTCGAGAAGCGCGACTTCTGCGTCCAGTACCGCGAGACCGACTTCAACTTCGCGTCGCGGCTGATGGAAGAGGAGGGGATCTTCTACTTCTTCCGGCACGCGGACGGCCAGCACACGATGGTCGTCGCGAACGCGGCGTCGGCCTTCCCCGACCTCCCCGGCGAGAAGGAGATCCCCTACGAGGAGCTCTCGGGCGGGATCCGCGACGAGAACCGGATCTGGGCGTGGGAGAGGTCGCAGGAGGCGCGGTCGACGAAGGCCCTCCTCTGGGACCACTCCTTCGAGCTTCCCCACAAGCACCTCGAGGCGGAGGACCCGATCCTCGACACCGTCCAGGCCGGGCGCGAGACCCACAGGCTGAAGGTCAAGGGCTCCGAGAAGTGGGAGATCTACGACTGGCCGGGCGAGTACGCGCAGCGCTTCGACGGGGTCAACCGCTCGGGGGGCGAGCAGCCGGGAGAGCTCCAGAAGATCTTCCAGGACAGCTCGCGGACCGTCGGGATCCGGATGGACGAGGAGGCCACGCTCGCCGTGATGGCACGCGGCGCGAGCAACGTGAAGCACTTTCTCGCGGGGCACAAGCTGAAGCTCAAGCGGCACTTCTCGAGCGACGGCGAGTACGTCCTCGCCTCCGTGACGCACCGCGCGAGCTTCGGGGCCGACTACCGTTCCGGAAAGGACCCGCAGCTCTCCTACCAGAACGTCTTCACCTGCTTCCCGGCGGCGCTGCCGTTCCGGCCGAAGAGGCTCACGGCCAAGCCGGTGGTGCAGGGGAGCCAGACGGCCGTGGTGGTGGGGCCGAAGGGGGAGGAGATCTTCACCGACAAGTACGGGCGGGTGAAGGTGCAGTTCCACTGG
>CAZNSS010000421.1:0-4029 GCA_964575465.1 uncultured Holophagales bacterium
CGGAACGATCCGCGCCGCGCTCGCCGAAGCGGGGCTTCCGCCCTCCCGCGTCGGCCTCGTCCACGCCTCGGCCAACGGCGTCCCGTGGGTCGACGCCGCCGAGGAGGCCGCCCTCGCCGAGGTCTTCGGCACGGCGCCCCGCACCGAGCGTGTCAAGCTCCGGGTGGGCGAGAACCCCTGTTCCGGCGCCCTCCAGCTCGCCCTCGCCGCACGCGCCCTGCGCGACGAGCCGGGCCTCGGCGCCGTCCTCGTCGACTCCCTCGGCGCCGGCGGCAACCAGATCACCGTCGTCCTCACCGCGCCGTGACCGTTCCCGTGAACGCGACCGCCCCGCGCCCCTTCCGCGTCGAGTTCGACGTCCGCTTCCCCGAGGTCGACGCCTACCGCGTCGTCTGGCACGGCAACTACGTCCTCTACTGCGAGGTCGCCCGCAACGCTCTCTGCGCCGCCGCCGGCCTCACGCCGGCCGAGGCGCTCGAGCGCGGCTACCGCGTGCCGATCACGAAGTTCGACGTGGCGGTGCGGAGACCCGCGCGGCTCGACGACCGCCTCGAGGTCTCCTGCACCCTGCGCCCCCCCGAGACGGCGAAGCTCGAGATGGACTACGAGGTGAGGCGCCTCCCCGACCGCCTCCTCCTCGCGACCGGCTTCACGCAGCAGGTGATCCTCAGCCCGAAGGACGAGCTCCTCCTCACCTTCCCGAAGCTCGTGAAGGACCTCGTCGGCCGGATCCTCGCCTACCACCGCGGCGAGCGGGAGCTCACGGGAGAGAAGATCCCGCTCGAGTAAAGTCCCCGATTTCGTGCCAGGCGTGAAATCGTGTATTAGGTGATCTCGTGCGGGCGCCCCGTCACCGCACGGCTCTTCGGTAAGCCGTGGCGAGGGCGTCGGCGTACTCGTTCCAGCGGATGCCGGAGTGCGCGGCGACCCAGCGGACCTCCAGCTCGGGGCGGGCCCGGAGCGTGGCGTGCAGCTCCTTCACGAGCTCGAGGTTCCTGATCGGGCCGTCCTTGCGCTTCCAGCCCCGGGCCTCCCAGCCGTCCGCCCATTTCGTGAGGGTGTTCACGCAGAGCATGCTGTCGGTGTAGAGGATGGCCGGCGTGCCACGGGGAACGAGTCGGCAACCGGCGACGAGCGCGACGAGCTCCATCCGGTTGTTCGTCGTGTGCGGCTCGTGACCGCGATCCTCGGAGACGATCCTGTCCCCGACGACCCAGACCGCTCCCCAGCCACCCGGACCGGGGTTCGGATCGGCGGCACCATCGGTGAAGACCCCGTCCTTCGGACCCGCCGCGTAGCGCGCGAGGACGGACGCGACGGGGAGGTTCTCCTCACGTCGGGCGGAGGTGGACCCGGCCGTGCCCTTCCCGTTCTTGCACCGGAAGCAGGTCTTCGGCTTCCAGCCGGGGTACCTGCCCAGGATCTGCTCGCTCACGGTGAACGGACCGCCACACTCCTGGCAGACGAAGCTCTGTCCGCGGCCCTTCGATGTCTCGCTCATGGCCGCATGGAATACCACACCCGGGAGCGGCGCCGCCCCTCCTTACTTCAGCTTCTCCGTCCCGGCGAACTCCCGGTCGGGCCGCAGCTCGTGGAGGATCGCGGCGTCCTCCGGAGTCGTCGTCTCCGTCACCATCCGCGAGACGAGTGCGCCGACGCCCGGCCCGAGCATGTAGCCCTGGCCGCACATCCCGACGGCGTCGACGTACCCCGTCACCGCGGCGCTCCTCCCGACGACGGGCGAGCCGTCGGGCGTCATCGGGTAGAGGCCCCGCCACGTCCGCCGGACCTTCAGGTTCGCGACCCTCGGCATCAGCTTCACCATCCGGCGCGCGATCATCGGCAGGAACTCGGACGTCTCTCGACGGTCCGTCCCGATGATCGGCGGCTCAGGCGTGATGCAGAAGATCACCTGCCCCGCGTGCGACTGGTAGAAGTAGTAGTTCGCGGCGCCCGGCGTCCGCCGGATGTCGACGACCATCGGCCCGAGGAAGCTCTGCGCCGGCTCGGTGATCCCCGCCTCGTGACAGTCGGGGTTCACGGGGACGTCGAGCCCCCCCGCCTGCGCGAGCGAGCGCGCCCACGGCCCCGCGGCGTTGACGACGCAGGCCGTCGCGTAGCCCCCCTTGTCGGTCCGCACGCCGACGACGGAGCCCTTCCTCCGCATGATTCCCGTGACCCGCTCGTTGAACCGGCACTCGACGCCGAGCCCGACGGCCCGCCGGTGGAACGCGCAGGAGGAGAGCATCGGCGACGCGGAGCCGTCGCCGGGAGAGAACGTCCCGCCGAGAAGCCCGTCGGGGTCGAGGCCGGGGGCGATCCCGAGGAGCGCGTCCGGCCCGTACCAGTCGATGTCGAGCCCGGCCTTCTTCTGGACGACGAGCAGCTCCTTGAGCGTCTTCGCCTCCCCGGGGCCGTACGCGACGAAGAGGTAGCCCCCCTGCTTCCACTCGATGTCGAAGCCGTGGGCTTCCTTCCACGTCGAGAACGTCCTGAGCGAGTCGAGGCAGAGCCGGATCTTCGCGGGAGAGGAGTGCGTGGCGCGGAGGCCGCCGATCGCGGCCTTGTTGCTCCCCTGCCCCGCCGAGGCGAACTGGTCGACGCAGAGGACCCTGAGCCCCTTCTCGGCGAGGTACATGGAGGTGGGCATGCCGACGCTCCCGGCGCCGACGACGACGACGTCGTACACGGAGGTCGCCATCAGACGCCTCCCACCAGCGGGCCGACGGAGGTGGGGACCGCGTCGCGCGTCGGGCCCTCGCCCGTCACGACGCCCGCGAAGGCGCCGAGCGGCACCTCCATGAAGACCGGACGCTGCGTCAGCGGTGTCACCTGCTGGATCGGGACCCCTTCCTCCCGGAAGATCCGCGCGATGAGCGCGGGGCAGGTCTTCCCGCCGCAGGCGCCCATCCCGGCGCGCGTCAGCGCCTTGAGGTGGTTCAGGTCTCTCACCCCTTCGCGGATGAGGCGGCGGATCTCCCCCGCCGTCACCCGCTCGCAGCGGCAGACGACATCGTCGTCTTCGATCCGCGAGACGCTCTCCTCCATCGCCCGCGTGACCCACGGCTCCTGGACCTGGATGCCGGCGATCCGCTTGGCGATCTCGGCCGGCGCCCGCACCTTCACGAGGAGGGCGTGGTCCGCGAACTTCGGCGCTCGCACCTTCGCGACCGGGACGTGCCCGAGCACCTTCCCGAGCGTGTCGAGGACGGTCACCATGTCGCCTTCCCGGATCGTCGTCTTCGGGAACTCGAACGGGATCGAGACGAGGACGCCGTCGGCGTCCCTCTTCCGGTAGTCGACGAGCGTCACCGCGAGGCCCGGGCAGACGGCGACGCACTGCTCGCAGGCGATGCAGGCGCTCTCGTCGAACGTCGGGACGCCGAGGATGTCGTCCCCCTCGATCCGGATCGCCCCCTTCGGGCAGATCGACGTGCAGGGGTTGCAGGGGATCTCCTGGGAGCAGTGGAAGATCGGGAAGACGCCCGCCTCGTGGTCGGGGATCTCCTCGGTGATGACGGCGCCGGGCCGGGCCTTCAGCACCTCGGCCGTCCGGAGCCACTCCGGCGGGACCTCTCCGACGTCGCGCCCGAGCTGGCGCGCGATCTCCGTCCCGCGGATCTTCCCGGTGAACATCGCCGCGCTCGCCTCGGCGATCTCCTCCGCGTCCCCGGCGCCGTGGACGGGGAGCCCGAACTCCTTCGCCTTCTTCAGGAACTCGTCGACCGGGTCGAGGCCGACGGCGACGAGGAGCGTGTCGCACGCGAACGTCTTCTCGGTGCCGGGGACGACCTTCCAGGAGGCGTCGAGCTTCGCGATCGTGACGCTCTCGACCTCCTCCTTCCCGTTCGCCGAGACGATCGTGTGGCGGAGGTGGATCGGGACCCCCATCCTCGCGAGCTTGTCCTTGTGGACCTTGTAGCCGCCGCACTCGTCGAGCGCCTCGCAGAGGCCGACGACCTGGATCCCCGCCTGGAGCGCGTGGTAGGCGCCGATGAGGCCGACGTTCCCGCCGCCGACGACGAAGAG
>CAZNSS010000422.1:0-4025 GCA_964575465.1 uncultured Holophagales bacterium
GAGCACCAGGAGGTGCCGGCCGGGCGGATCGAGGGGGCCGAGCGCGAGATGAACGTCCGCGCGCAGGGCGAGGCGATCGACATCTCGGCCTTCCGCGACCTCGTCGTCACGTACGCGAACGGCGCGCCGGTCCGCCTGAAGGACGTCGCCGTCGTCGAGGACGGCCTCGAGGACCGGCGCCGCCTCATGCGCGCCATGGGCGAGACGTCGATCGGCTTCGGCATCACGAAGCTCCGCGGCGCGAACGCGGTCCAGGTGGGTCGCGACGTCAAGGCGAAGCTCGCCGTGCTGAAGTCCCAGCTCCCCGAGGGGCTGAAGCTCGACGTGAACTGGGACACGACGACGTTCATCGAGCGGTCGATCCACGAGATCCTCTTCACGCTCGTCCTCGCGTCGCTCCTGACGGGCCTCGTCTGCTGGCTTTTCCTCGGGTCGTGGTCGACGACGGTGAACATCCTCCTCGCGATCCCGACCTCGATCCTCGGGACGTTCATCGTCATCTACTTCCTCGGCTTCACGCTGAACACCTACACGGTCCTCGGCCTGACGCTCGTCGTCGGCATCGTCGTCGACGACGCCATCATGGTCCTCGAGAACATCTACCGGCACCGGGAGATGGGCGAGGGGAAGGTGAAGGCCGCGTCGGTCGGCGCGCGCGAGATCACCTTCGCGGCCGCCGCGACGACGCTCGCCATCGTCGCGATCTTCCTGCCCGTCGCGTTCCTCAAGGGGATCATCGGAAAGTTCTTCTTCCAGTTCGGCGTCACCATCTCGGTCGCCGTCCTCATCTCCCTCCTCGAGGCGCTGACGCTCGCCCCGATGCGCTGCTCGCAGTTCCTCGAGGTGGAGCACCGCGGGCGGCTCGGCAGGACGGTGGACGGGCTCTTCTCGAGGCTCGCCGCTCTCTACCTGAAGGCGCTCGGCCCGGTCCTCCGCCACCGGGGGCGGGTCCTCCTCGGCTCGCTCGCGTTCTTCCTCCTCTCGCTCGGGACGATCGGCCTCCTCCGGCAGGAGTTCATCCCGAGCCAGGACATGAGCCGTTTCACCATCCGTTTCCAGACGCCCGTCGGGACGAGCCTCGACGCGACCGACCGCTACTTCCGGCAGATCGAGAAGTTCCTCATCTCGCGCCCCGAGGTGACCCTCTTCGCCGGGAACGTCGGCGGGGGGAGCGACGTCAACTCGGGCCAGGCCTACGTCAACATGAAGGACCCGCGCGAGCGGCCGGTCGACCCGGAGAAGGGGCGCCGGCTCACGCAGCTCGAGTTCATGGACGTCGTCCGGAAGTTCGCCACCACGGTCCCCGGGGGCCGGATCTCCCTCCAGGACATCTCGCAGGCCGGCTTCAGCCCTTCGCGCGGGGGCGGGTTCCCGATCGAGTTCAACATCCGGGGCCGCGACTGGAACGTCCTCGCCCGCTCCTCGCGCGAGATCGCCGAGCAGATGCGGCAGTCGGGCCTCGTGACCGACGTCGACACCGACTACCAGGTGGGGATGCCGGAGATCCAGGTCGTCCCGGACCGCGACCGCGCCGCGGACCTCGGCGTGAGCATGTCGGCGATCGGCGAGACGGTGAACGCGGCGATCGGCGGAGTCCGCATCGGCAAGTTCAAGGACAAGGGGCGCCGCTTCGACATCCGCGGGCGCCTCCTCGCGCCGCAGCGCGAGAGGCCCGAGGACATCGGGCGCCTGCTCATCCGGACCGGGAGCGGCGAGGTCGTGCGGCTCGGCCAGCTCATCCGGATCGACCAGGAGCCGACGCTCCAGGCCATCACGCGGCGCGACAGGGAGAGGGCGATCAGCGTCTTCGCGAACGTCGCGACCGGGGCCTCGCAGGCGGTCGCCGTCGACCGCTCGCTCGAGATCGCCCGGAAGGTCCTCCCCGACGGCTACCGCGCCGTCGTGGCGGGGAGCACGAAGGCGTTCCGCGAGTCGTTCCAGTCGCTCTGGTTCGCCTTCGCCCTCGGTCTCCTCGTCGCCTACATGGTCCTGGCCTCCCAGTTCAACTCCTTCTCGCACCCCGTCACGGTCCTCCTCGCCCTCCCGTTCTCCGTCAGCGGCGCCCTCTTCGCGCTCTTCGTCGGCGGCCAGAGCCTCAACGTCTACAGCATGCTCGGGGTGATCCTCCTCGTCGGGATCGCGAAGAAGAACTCGATCATGCTCGTCGACTTCACGAACCAGGTCCGGGAGAGGGGCGTCCCGCACCGCGAGGCCCTTCTCGAGGCCTGCCCGATCCGGCTCCGTCCGATCCTGATGACCTCGATCGCGACGATCGCGGGCGCGCTGCCGCCCGCCCTCGCCATCGGGCCGGGGGCCGAGGTGCAGCGGCCGATGGCGCTCGCGCTCGTCGGCGGCATGGCCGTCTCGACCCTCATGACGCTCTTCGTCGTCCCGGCGGGCTACAGCCTCCTCGACGACGGCCTGGCGTGGGCCCGGGCGCGGCGGGCGAAGGGGGAGCGGCGCCTCCTCCGCGAGGCGGTCCTGCCGAGGCAGGACCGGGACCCGGGCCTGCCGGACTGAGCGTTTCGCCGCAGGGGGCTCGGTACCAGGTCCCGGGGCGGGAACAAGCGCTCGCGGTCCCCCGGGACCTCGAATAGGATCCGCCCGGCGATCACTTTCCCTGTACTTCGGAATCCGGCCGCGAGGCCTTTGGAGGAGTTGCTCATGAGCTCCCGTCGACTCCGTTCGCAGTCCGCCGCGCTCCTGGTCTCCCTTCTGCTCGTCGCGTCGACCGCGACCGCCGCACCGCCTCCCGCCGGCCCCTTCGAGATCATCGACCTGACGCCGACGAACGAGGTGAAGGGGGTGCCCGACACCCTGGGGCGGCCCGTGGTCCCCGGGACGGGACCCAAGGTCCCGTACGCGCTCCTGCGGCAGGGCTACGCCGGCGAGGTGGAGCCGAACGGGACGGCGGCGACGGCGTCGCCGATCGCGGGGACGAACGTCGTGATCCGGGGGATGCTCTACCCGAACGGCGACGTCGACTTCTACTCCTTCACCGCCAATGCGGGAGACCGGATCTACGCCGCCACGATGACGTCGTTCTCGGCCGGGAGCAGCACCGACAGCCAGCTGACGATCCTCGCCTCGGACGGCACGACGGTGATCGAGTTCGACGACGACAACGGCAGCTTCGCCGCGCTCTCCTCGTCGATCGCGGGCGCGACGATCCCGTCGAACGGGACCTACTACCTGAAGGTGAACGACTTCACGGCCGGGACGACCTCCGAGCGGTCCTACGAGCTCCACTTCCGCCTCCAGAGCGGCGCGCCGACGCCCGAGGTGGAGTCGAACGACACGCCGGCCACGGCGAACCCGCTCCCGGCGAACGGCTGGGTGAGCGGGACCCGCGACCCCGCCGCGGCGACGGAGCAGGACTGGTTCAGCCTCACGCTGAATGCGGGCGACACCGTCTACCTCTCGCTCGACCTCGACCCGGAGCGCGACGGCACGGTCTGGAACGGGCGCCTCGGCTTCGCCCTCTTCGGCGACGCTTCGAACCAGATCCTCGTCGTCGACGACGCCGGGACGGGCGACGTCACGCCCAACCCGAACCGCCCCTCGGAGGCGATGTTCTTCACGGTGAAAACCGCGGGCACCTACTTCGCCTTCGTCGACTCGGCGTCGGCTTTGGTCGGCGGTCCGACGGCGACCTACCACCTGAGCGTCAGCGTTCACCCCGCGACGAACGAGGGGATCAGCTGCACCGTCTACTCGAGCACGGACGTCCCGCAGACGATCGGTCCGGGGACGGGCCTCGTCAGCTCGACGATCACCGTGCCCGGCAACCCGCGGATCGCCGACCTCGACGTCGAGGTCGTCCTCAACCACGCGCTGATGCAGGACGTCGACGCCCATCTCCGCTCGCCGGCCGGGAGCAATTTCGGCCTCTTCACCGACATCGGGGCGGCCGCCACCGGTGGGCAGACGCAGATGGACCTCGTCTTCGACGACGAGGCGGGGATCCCCCCGGCCTTCACCGCCCTGAAGGGGATGCACTACAAACCCGAGAACAACTCCACCGC